>JANOLM010000104.1:0-2594 GCA_031419815.1 Bacteroidia bacterium | reverse complement strand
GCATTTTTTTCACGCGTCATTTTCATAAAATCTTCGTCACCCAAACTTGCTTTCGCGGCAGCAAGGGCAGTCTGGCTTGGGGAAATGGTATCTCCGTATTGTGCAATTTTTTTCAGCGTATCGGGATGGCCTACTACATATCCTATTCGCAAACCAGCCAATCCATAAATCTTAGAAAATGTTTTAGACACAATCACATTAGGATTGTTTTGTACCAACGACACCATCGATTTTTGCTGCGATGGTTCCAGGAATTCGAGATAGGCTTCATCGGCATACACTAATGTTTTTTTCGATGCCTCCTCACAAAATGATTTCACAATGGAATCACTTACCACTGTGCCCGTTGGGTTGTTTGGATTACAAGAGAACACCAACCGCGTATCGCTTTTAATAGCCGATGCCAGCGCTTCGTAGTCATGCTCCAGTTTTTCGTTAAGGTCTACTTTATCCCAATTGGCTTTCATCTGCTGGGCATAATTCATCAGCAATGGAAAAGTAGGATACGCAGATAACACCCGGCCACCTTCCAATCCATAGGCAATGCCGGTTTGACATAACAACTCCCCTGATCCTGCGCCCATCAAAATATAAGTAGGATCAACTCCCTCCTTTGCGGCTATCAACGTTTTCAATTCTTCCAGCTCGTTAAACGCATAACGGTTACTCTGCGAGAGAACTTCTATGACTGCTTTCCTTGCTTTGTCGGAAGGGCCGTATGGATTTTCATTTGAGTTAAGCCGCACTTTCTGGTTTGATTTATTCCGTCCGCTAAAAAATAGCCGCTCGGCTTCACTCATGGGTGCCGCCATCAGTTCTTTGGTGAGGGCAGACGTTAACGTAAAGCCAGCGGTAAGGGCAAGTGTGGATTTAAACCAGTCCCTGCGATTGAGTTGTGTTTTCATAGTGTTTGGATTTGGAGGAATGAAGGTAATAAAATTTAATCCAACATTGCACCTCATCCCTGCCTACAGACCCGCCTCCCGAAGTCGTACGCCTACCTGGCCGGTAGGCAGCGAGGGCAGGCAGGCCCAACGATTGTTGGGCTTTTTAAATTTAGAGCAATTATCTATTGAGTGAAAGCTCCGGTCTCCCTAATATTGGTGTTGTGCACACCAAGGTTGGTTGCGCATGAATTTTTGATGACCGTACCTATCTTTTAAAATAAAAAGTACTCATGATTAATCACAGGTTTATATTTGCACCCGCAATCTGAATACCCATCGCATGAGAGAAAAAGTTTTTACCAGATACGATATATTTATTATTGCTATACTGGCGATCCTTCAATTTACGATTGTTTTGGATTTCATGGTGTTGTCACCGTTGGGAGCCCAGCTTTTGGTGGAATTGAATATTACCACAGTACAATTTGGTTGGGTAGTTTCAGCTTATGCTTTCAGTGCGGGTGCATCCGGATTATTGGCGGCAGGTTTTGCTGATAAATTCGACCGTAAAAAACTCCTCCTTTTCTTTTATGTCGGTTTTGTAGTGGGCACGTTCCTGTGTGGCATTGCACCTGATTACAATTTCCTACTCATGGCTCGAATTGTCACTGGAATTTTTGGAGGTGTGATCGGCTCTGTAAGTTTTGCCATCATCACCGATTTGTTTAAAATGGAAGTGCGCGGACGTGTAATGGGATTTGTCCAAATGGCCTTTGCTGCCAGTCAGGTGATGGGGCTTCCTGTAGGATTATATTTTGCGAACAAATGGGGATGGCACTCTCCCTTTATCATGATAGTGGGTATAAGCATCATTATCGGTATCGCGATTATTGTTTATATGAAACCGATCAATGAGCATTTGAAAATAAAATCTGACCGCAATGCTTTGCAACACTTAGGGAAAACGATTTCAAATACCACTTACCTAAAAGCCTTTGCTGCCACAATTTTATTAGCCACAGGTGGTTTTATGCTGATGCCTTTTGGTAGCGCATTTAGTATCAATAATTTGGGCATCACCATGGAGCAATTACCACTTCTTTATATGATCACCGGAATCTTTTCAATTGGAATAGGCCCTTTGGCAGGAAAGCTCAGCGATAAAATAGGAAAGTATAAAATGTTTGTGGTGGGTTCTGTCATTAGTATAGTGATGGTAGTGATTTATTGTAATTTGAGTATTACACCTCTATGGATTGTCATTCTTATTAATGTGGTGCTTTTCGCGGGAATTATGGCAAGAATTATTCCTTCCACTGCACTATTGACAGCTATACCTGATCCACAAGATCGCGGGGCTTTTATGGGAATAAACTCCTCGATCCAACAAATTTCGGGAGGAGTGGCTGCAGCTGCCGCGGGCCTTATTGTTGTGCAAACAGAAAGTGGTAGGTTGGAACGTTACGATATACTAGGCTATGTAGTGGTAGGAGCCATGTTGATTACAATGGTTATGATATACGGGTTAAATCAACTTGTTATTAAAAAGGACTCCGCCACAAAAATCTGAAGAGGCTTAATCAAGCATAAAAACTTCTTGTCTTTAAAATTTAAACTCACAGCCCCTCTGTTGTCAAATTTCTTACCCCAGCCGCCCAATAGAGCGTAGCTTTTAATTTTTCGTATTCCGCTTTTAGCTTAAGTAAT
>JANOLM010000103.1:0-7075 GCA_031419815.1 Bacteroidia bacterium | reverse complement strand
CACCAATCTTAAGAAAAGTTTCGCCCGTCTTTGCTTCATCATATCCCACCGGTGTAAATTCCTCCACGGGTCCTGCAAGATGATCGTGAAAACCAGGATCATGTTCTTCCTTATACCATTTTCCAAAATAGGTATGACCCTTATACTCCAGATCAGAAATCACACCTGACCAGTCGAAACGTGTACCGCGATAATAACCATTGTTGCTATCAGGCAGATACAAATGAGCGCGGATTACCCCGTTGGTAATTTCAGTTTTCGGAAATTGATCTGATGGTTTACTTCCTGCCAGTAAAAAGCACAGGAAAATACCGATAAAGTATTTTAAAGGCAGGTGCATTCTTTAGGTCATGGTTAAATGAGAGTGATAAGTTTTAACTCCAAAGTCTGTCATAGGAGCGCACTTCATTATTTATTTTTCAAGCAGACCGGGCTTCGCCCTGCCTTATTAAATTCCGTCCTTTCAGGGCTATGCTTTCGAAGTTAACAAAGTAGAATTAATTATGAATCTATTTTACCAGGTTCTTTTACTCATCATGGCATCCAGTTCAGCGCGGGTCATCTTTCCCAGTTCAGGATGTTTACCAAGCCATTGAATAAATTCATTTTTTATTTCGTCTGTCCACTGGCTATCGATCTGGCCTGTGGAATAATGGCCTGACTTAACCATTTCAAAACCAAACTGATCTTTGCGTATTACAAACTCTGCCGTGGCAATGACAGCTTCCGCCATATGTGCGGGAATAAAAAGAACGCCTTCGCGTGTACCCAGCACTAGATCGCCAGGCAGCACCATTACATTACCAATGCGAGTGGGCGTATTCAATCCCATCAATACCATTTCTTCCAGGAATGATGGATGAAAATCGCGGACAAAAGCATTAAACCCATCCATCTTTTGAATTTCACCAAGGTCTCTTGAAGCCCCATTAAAAATAACGCCCGTACCTGTTTTGCTATAGATGGATGTTGCCAGGGTAGATCCCATCAGGGTGCCTCCACCTATTTTTCCAAAACCATCCGCTACATACACATCTCCTTTCACCAGTGTTTCGAGTGGCCATGAATTGGTATTTCCTTTTCTGCCATTCTGATTACCACGCTCCTTGATATTTTTTTCAACATCTGGCCGGCTGGGCATAAACATAGCTGTAACAGCACGCCCGATAACCGGAACATTATCTTTCACCATTTTCCATCCGCCTTCATACTGATTTAGATAGCCATTGTTTTTTAAGACTGTCCACGCATCATCAATATAAATTTTAGCAGCTCTCTCTAAAAGGGCATCGGGTACTTTGGGCCGGCCATCTTCAAATCGCTCACCCTTCCATTCCTTCGTAAGAAATATCAATTCCTCTTTTGAAATGGTTTGAGCATGCAAACCCTGATAGAAAAAAAGTGTAACGAAAAACAAACTAAATACAGCAAGAGATTTCATGGTTCTGAATCTGAACATATAAATTATATTTTTTATCGTATGATTACTGAAGTTGTTATTAATGATCTTCCTTCGCCAGATAAGCCTCAACTTCCTTTGAAGTAATGGCGGTCTTCTTAGGATACTTTGCAAACCATGCCCTGAATTCATCTTTCATTTTATCATTCCAGTCGCCATGAACTTCACCGGAAGGATATTTACCCAACTGCAAAATGTATCGTTCAAACTCATCACGCAGGCCAGTCATCTCTGAATCGGTAACAAGTTCAACCACTAGGTAAGCCGGAACAAATACCACTCCATACTCATTGGCAAACACTACATCGCCAGGAAAAACAGTGACCTCACCAACGCGGATAGGTGCATTGATAGCGGTAGGTGTCATGTCTTTGATATAAGATGGATCATGTCCTTTTACCCACGCGTTAAAACCTTTGGTATCCTTCAGTTCCTGCATATCGCGTACGGATCCGTAAAATATTACTCCTTTACCCGTCTTTCCATAGATCGCATTGCCAAGGCTTGATCCAATCAATGTACCGTCTTTGATTTTGCCATAACCATCGGCTACATAAATATCTCCTTTGGTTAATATATCAATCGGCCAGATGTTAATCCCGCCTTTCTGATTGCGTCCTTCCGTTTTTCCTTGCGCTCTCACATACGTGTCGAGGTCAGGGCGGGTAGGCATAAACTGGGCTGTTACCACGCGGCCCACCATCGTTTCTCCTGGCTTAAGAATGATCCAGTTTTTTTCTACCTGGTTATTAAATCCTTTTTTCCCCAGGTAACCCCAGATCTGTTCGAGCGTAGAATTTTGTAGTCGCTCCAGAATACCATCCGGTACTTTAGGACGACCATCGGCAGAACGTTCACCCTCCCATTTGGCGGTTAATGCTTTTACATAGTCTGGCGAAGCACCTAAATTCTGAGCATGCACTACCACGCCCGATAAAACGAGCAGGACAATAAAAAATCTACTTTTCATAATTGCTTAGGGGTTAAAATTGTGTATGTGTTTATAAAATATTTTTTTCTTGCTATCATAAAAAGCATTACGCTTTGCTTCCACTCTTTGCAATTGATTCAATGAGCCCGCGCATATAACCAAGGGCAAACAATGTGCCTATGGTACTATAGCCTGGCCGGTCATTGTTGTCACCCGCCATCGTAGGTACATGATCAGGGCGGATTGGACCTTTGTAGCCGATATCATAATACGCTTTCATGGCTGCATACATATCGATTTGTCCTTCATCATGAAATGTTTCCGCAAACTTAGTACTGGGCACCTGGCCGCTGAGGTCTTGCACATTTCTGAAATGAACAAAATTGATCTTACCGGCTTTACCCCATCTTCTTACCAGAGAAGGAATATCGGCACCCATCAGTGCAAAATTTCCCTGACATAGTGTAAGCCCACTGTATTTGCTTGGCACCAGGTTCAACATCCGATCGAAATTTTCTACGCTGGTCATGATGCGTGAAATCCCTTTCAAGCTATCCACTTGCGGATCATCAGGATGGAGTGAAAGATTCATTCCGATTTTTTCTGCTTCCGGAACTACAGCTTTCAGAAAATATTCGAGCGTTTTCCACAATGTCTCCTTGCTCACTTTACCATGCTGTGTATCCGGCAATTTCTTTGCATCTTCATTGTCAAAAGCAGTAACCAGTGCACCCCCTCTGCCAACAGCATCCATTTTAGTTCTCATCCAGCTTACTACCGGCATCCAGTTGTAACAGATGATATCGACTCCGCCATATTGCTTCAGATTCTTCATGAAGGTGATGAAGTTGTCGATCTCTTCATCCCTTCCCTCAAGCCCTAATTTGGTTTTCTCGCCCAGTGTAGGTGGGCCTTCCACCACGTTCCATTTCATTCCTAGTTTGTCCCATCCTTCTTTCGTGGCTTTTATCGCCTGAGGTTCCCAGGGTTTTAAGTCTCCGTTACTTCTCACACTGCTTACTGCGCCATATACGCCCATCTGTTTTGCAAGAGCAATTCTTGGCGACTCAAAGCCAAATATCATCAAGGAGAATTCCATTCCGCCATCTTTCACGAATTCCCTAACTGCCGTATTTGCATTTTCCCGAAGACCTGATGCCCCCGCTATGCCTGTAGTAATTCCTGCCAGCGATACAGACGCTGCCAGCGATGCACTTTTCTTAATGAAGTTCCTGCGGTTATCTTTCATGGAATTTGATTTTGATCGATCAATCACAATGAAAAAATTATTGACTCAATCCTGATTTCAGAATTAAGCAAGTAATAAGCTTAGTTATAATTTCGCTAAATACAAAACCGTTAATCCGGCTGCGGATATTTTTCTCTCTACAGCGTCTCTTGCTTAGGTAGTATCACTCATTTCAACTTTAGACGTATGAGTGGTTGTCGACTTTAAAAAGAAGTTCTTGCCACACCTAAGAGGCGAAAGGGAGTATTCTTTGCAACGTTGAGAGAAGACTAGTGGTCTTGAAAAATTAATTCTCCTGTAAGTGAGATAGTTTTACCTATATGAGCCAAACATGTGGCAGGCCTAGTGATCAATGCATTTAAGAATGGAATAGCCGAGGTGAGTTGAAGCCGCTAAGAATAACTATTGAGACGAAAATCCAGCTCCTATCGCATTTATCCAACAAGCCCAAACTCCTTCATCGCCTTAGGAAAATTTTTGTTCTCATGATTGGGACGGCTTAGTTTGAGAAGTACAAATCTTTGTAAGTCGCTCAGGCTTTGCCATTGCTGCAATGTTATGCTCCAGGTGAACTCTTTTGATTTTTCAAGTAGAGGTTCCTGCCGTTGATTTAGAATTGACCATGCTGGATTTTGTTCTAATGGCAAATCAGTTGCTACCTCGCCCGTGTGGGTCTTCACCAATTGTTGAACATGTTTTCTATAGTTAAGAACCTCCGCTTCCGTCTTTGCTGAGAGAGTAGTCAGGCTTGTTCGCTCGTCCATGCTAAATTGGTTCCATTCCGATAGTTTAAGTTTAATGCCGCAGCCATCGAGTTTAAACCTTACGATCATGGGTATGCACCGAGTACTGTCTTTCATAAACTCTTCTTCAAATTTAAATAATGAAGAAGGTGAGACAGCTTGCTGCAGCAATGATTGGATTTTAGTGGATACGGGTATCTGGCCTGCCGAATCAATAGCAGCCGTAGACATCTTCTTAACAGTCTTTCGAATGATGTCAATTACTTTTTCACCATCGTGCTTGGCGGCAAACTCTTCCAGATAAAATTCAATGAAGACGAGGCAAACCACATCTTCCAGCAATTGCGTATCGGCATTGGTATAAAGCTCCTTCTTCAGTACCAGGAATTTCACTTTCTCAATGGCATCGGAATCGTATTCACAATTTGTTAAAATGCTCTCCGCTATTTTTGCGTGATGCATTTTCTCTTCAGATCGCCATTGTAAGTACCCCTTCTTATTAATTGGATAACTACTTCTTGGAATTTCCCATCGGCCAATATGCTGACAGCGTGCGGCAAGTTTTACGCTTTCATGAGCAGTTGGCGCAAATCGCTGCAGCCGCTCAGTCATGCGTAGGGCATACAATATCTCTTTTGGAACCGATCTCCCTTCTAGCACCTCCAGGTTAGGATCATTGTTGTTGTAAGCATCAAAAGCGGCAATGGCTTTCGCGAATCGATCAGCAAAAATAGTCATATGTAAAGGTCATAAAAATGGTCGGCATGGCCGCAACAATATGGCGATGAATCCTTGAAAATGATGAGTACCCGCTGATTTGCTTTGCCGAAAAGTCTCTACTTTTTAGTTACTTCCAGAATGTTTCTAAATTCATCCATGGTATCGATAAGATTATTACGCACAATGGGATCGGTCACCCATTGGGGTAGGGTAGGACTAGGCATGGTAGTAATGGAATAATCAACGCGTGTGCCCATGGCGGTTGCCTGAAATATCCATTTCCCTTTCACATCCATTATCCTGCTCACATTTTTTAAGGCGGGAAAAATTTCGTGCTCTACACTTTTAAAGTCGATGATTATTTGATTGCCCGATGAATGGGATACTGTGTAGTGAAGTACGCAATCCTGATTGTCTACTGGCCATGGTAAATCGTATTGGATGTAACTGATCCATGAGTTTTCGTCTTTTGAAATGATTTTATAATGACAGCTTCCTTTATTCCAATGGATGGCTTTTGATTCGTTTTCAATCAGTGCAGCAGCGGAATCTATTGATGTATTTATACGGTAGGCAACTTTTACTTCACGCACCAATTTACTGGCAGAGATTTCATGCCACTTTTCATACAATTCAATTCCCTTCGCGCTTTTTACAAGTAAGTACCCGGATGAGTCATTCTTTCCATTATTGGTTTTAAGAAGATAATCTGGAAATGATGTGCCAGTGCAGAATGCCAGTACTACTAGTTGGATTCCGAATTTTTCCATAATGGTTTTAATAAGAGACAACTCTGATAAGTATAACCCCTATAAGGCGTAAATATTTTGTAGCCATCCAACAAAATGACTTACTGAATTTGCAAAATTTTGAAATGGCCTAAATCATTTTTAATATCGGGTAACCAAAAATATCAGAACTATGCACGGCCGTAATATCAGATCCCTTTCATTGTTTGTAGTTTTCGTGTTCCTTGTTTCAGGTCTATGGGCTCAAGAATTGCCTGTCACCAAGCCGGAAGATGTCGGCTTATCCTCAGAAAGACTGCAACGCCTCACTGCTGTTTTCCAGGCGTATGCTACCGACAAGAAGATGGCCGGAAGTGTAGTGCTGGTAGCAAGGCATGGAAAGGTTGCTTACTTTAATTCATTTGGCAAAAGAGACCTCGAGTCAGGTGCCGCAATGGAAAAAGATGCAATTTTTAGAATTGCTTCGCAGACTAAGGCATTAGTGAGTGTCGGGATTATGATTTTACAAGAAGAAGGAAAACTGCTTATTTCCGATCCAGTGGGCAAATATATACCTGAGTTTAACGAATCAACTGTGGCCGTAGCCCGGGAAGGTGGGGGCTATGATGTCGTGAAAGCCAAGAAGGCCATTACACTTCGCGATCTACTTACCCACACCGCAGGCATAAGTTATGGTGGCGGCCCGGCTGCCGACAAATGGAAGGAAGCTGGCATTACCGGATTTTATTTTGCCGATCGTGATGAGCCCATTGGAGCTACCATTGCCCGGATGGCAAAACTTCCGATGGATGCCCATCCCGGAGAAAAATATAACTATGGATATAGCACCGATATCCTGGGTGTAGTGATTGAAAAAGCTTCCGGAAAACCGTTGGATGAATTCATTACTTCTAAAATACTGATGCCGATTGGCATGAAGGATACACATTTCTATTTGCCGCAAGATAAACTCAACAGGTTTGCAACTGTTTATTCTGCTTTCGCGGATAAGCCACTCGAACGTGCACCAGATATAGGCACTATTACCAGTCAAGGCGCTTATGTAAACGGACCACGGAAAAGTTTTTCTGGTGGGGCAGGCTTGGTCTCTACTGCCAGCGATTACGCAAAGTTTCTGCAGATGATGTTGAACAAAGGAACTTTGAATGGCACCAGAATACTTGCTCCATCCACGGTAGAATTGATGACCGTAAGTCATACTGGGAAAATAGACTTCCGGCCGGG
>JANOLM010000102.1:0-2589 GCA_031419815.1 Bacteroidia bacterium | reverse complement strand
GCGAATACAATCATTGACGGTGCCGTGCAATTCCACTCCCGTAACAAATGTGCGAACTGGTTTTAACCCCAATTCAATAATTTCCTTTTCAAGATACGGTGATAGCCGCTTGCTACAGGTTACAATAATTCGGCTGGGAGTTGTGAAAATGCTCATGTAGGTGCGAATATACGACTTGGACAAACCCAAACGTGTCCATACCTGCTAAAAATACTCTACGTAAAAAGCATTGAAGCATGAGCCTGTGATGGCCTAGATTAACCTAATTTATTTTAATTATTAATGGAGCCGCAGAATTTTGAGCTACTTTTTTTGATAGTTTGTCAGGCCATTATTTTGTAAATTTGAGATTGAAAATTATGCAAAAGACAAAGCCACACATCATCAATTCAGCACTTCTTTGGGAGTACGATTTGGACACTTTTAATTATGAAAAGTCTTACAAAATTGTAATCGAGCGTATTTTGCAATTAGGTAATTTAGATGAGTGGCGGAATATGGTCAGGTTTTATACCCAAGAACAAATTTTGGAAACCATAGAATGGAGTGCTCAATTGGAACAACGGGACAAAGACTTTTCTAAGTTTTTTTTAACGTCTGAATTTTTACATGCTGCATAAAGCACCCTTCATTATTTCGTCTCAAACGTTCACATTAATTCAAGAGCTTCAAAGGCTACCGGAATTAAAAGACTTTTATCTAGTTGGGGGAACGGCTTTGGCTTTACAGTTGGGTCACCGTAATTCAATAGACATTGACTTATTTACGCAGAGTGATTTTGAAGCGGATTATATTTTAAATCTTTTGAATTCAAAATATCAGGTAAAAGAAGTCTTTCGGAGGAAAAACACGATCATATCGTTGATCAATAACATCAAAACAGATTTCATAAAACATTCCTATCCGCATATTCTTCCGCCCATTACAGAAGAAGGTATTTCGTTTTTAAGCAAAGAGGATATTGCCGCCATGAAGTTTCACGTCATTATACAAAGCGGTAAACGGCTCAAAGATTTTATTGATGTGTACTATTTACTGCAATATTTTAGTTTGCAACAAATGCTTGAATTCTTTACTCGAAAATACTCGTATAGCAATTCCATGATTGCTATGAAGGCATTGAATTTTTTTGATGAGATTGATGAAACCATCGACCCGCCAAAATTGATCAAGCCTATTACAGTAGCGCAAATTAAAAAGCGTATTCAAGAAGCAACCCAAAAGCCGTCCAAGATATTTTAACTTAAGCATTGCAACTGGTTGAAGTTATTATTGTGTGATCTTATTGTAAGAAGCCCCAATTCCCCTGATCAGTGACGAACTGAATCCTTGATGCTCCATTTCATTAAGTCCTACTATAGTGCAGCCTTTGGGCGTAGTTACTTTATCAATCTCTTCTTCTGGATGACGGTTTAGTTTTAACAATAACTCAGCTGCCCCTTTTACAGTTTGAGCCGAGATGAGGCTCGCTGTTTTTGCATCGAAGCCGATTTCTATTCCGCCCTGTGTGGCGGCCCGTATGAAACGAAGGGCATAGGCAATGCCGCATGCACCAAGAACTGTTGCGGCATCCATCAACTTCTCATCGATTGGAATAGTGATACCCAATTGACTAAACAAATCAGATACATATTTAATTTGCAAATCTGTCGCAGACTGTTGACAAAGACAGGTTACTGATTCTTGTATGGCAATGGCCGTGTTGGGCATGGCTCTGAATATGGGAACTCCATTGTCAATAATAGCTGCGAGGTCTTTCAAATAAACACCTGTAACCACACTAATCACAATATGTCTTTTAGGATCAAAAGATTTTTTTAATCCTTCCAATACTTCTTTTACATTAAAGGGCTTTAATGCTACGATAATGACATCGTTATTTTCAATGGCGGCCCTGTTGTCATCGGTAACGCTTACGCCTTGGTCTTTTAAAGTCTGAAGGCGTGCAAGATTTCTTCTCGTAATGGTAATGTCATTGGGTTTTGCAAATGCACTCTTGATAAGTCCCTCTGCAATGGCCGACCCTAAGTTGCCTCCACCAATGATGGCTATTTTCTTTACATTCATAAAATTGTTATTAAATCAAGCTTTCAAGTTAGGTAGGTTTTTTGTCAATGCTTATTACTTTATGAATTGCTTCGATTTCACTATAACTAAATCGTTTGCATAATCCCGACTTGTATTACCTTGTATCTCTTTTTAATGCTAAACTCTAAACCAATCTATATGTCACACCACGAAATCCTTGATAACGTAAGAAAACGAAACCCAAACGAGCCTGAATTTTTACAGGCCGCAGAAGAGGTCATACTTTCAGTCTTGCCTGTGCTCGAGAGAAATCCTGAATTTGCCAGATTGAAATTATTAGAACGCATGTTAGAGCCCGAGCGCCTTATTTCATTTCGGGTGACCTGGCTGGATGATAAGGGAATCGTGCAGTTGAACCGTGGTTATCGTGTGCAGATGAACAGTGCCATCGGGCCATTCAAAGGCGGGCTGCGTTTTCATCCTTCAGTAACGCCAAGTGTTTTAAAGTTTTTAGCCTTCGAGCAGATTTTTAAAAACGCCTTGACGGGAATTCCGATGGGT
>JANOLM010000101.1:0-18070 GCA_031419815.1 Bacteroidia bacterium | reverse complement strand
AATCCTTCCTGCTCCAGTTTTTTCAACCCAATGTATACTGCTGACGATTTAAAGTTAAAGCGTTTGCAAAAATCCTCCAGGTCAAATTCGTAACCCTCACCCTCACTACTCCCCAAGGCAAGCTGATAATAATTACATAACGCTTGATAAATATTTTTTAAGAATTCAAGAGAAGGTTGTGCCTGCTGAACTTTGTGCTGCAAGGACAACACGTCCACATCGTGATAAATGATAACTGCATAAGATCGTTTACCATCGCGGCCGGCACGGCCAGCTTCCTGATAATATGATTCTATATTCTCAGGCAAATCCATGTGTATAACGGTTCGCACATCCGCCTTATTAATCCCCATGCCAAATGCATTGGTAGCAACCATCACCCTTACCTTGTTGGTAAGCCATTCCTCCTGTCGCACACTTCGCTGCTGATGATTTAATCCGGCATGATAAAAAATTGAAGAAAATCCATGGTGGTTCAAATTTTTAGCAAGGTCTTGTGTTGCTTTGCGCGAACGCACATACACAATAGCCGTACCCTGTACTTTCTTTAAAATCTCTATGAGCTTCTTCTCTTTCGTTTCTGTCTTGCGAATGGCAAATGAAAGATTTTCTCTGGCAAAACTTTTTTGAAAAACAGAAGGGTTCTTAAACTCAAGCTTATCCTGTATATCTTCACTTACCTGCCTGGTTGCAGATGCAGTAAGCGCAATAATTGGCACCTCTGGCTTCGTTTCCCTGAGAACGGAAATCTTCAAATAAGGTGGCCGGAAATCATAACCCCATTGCGAAATGCAGTGTGCCTCATCAACTGCGATCAGACAAACATTCATCTTTTTAACACGTTCCTGAAAAATTTCAGTTTGCAAACGTTCTGGTGAGAGATATAGAAATTTTATTTTTCCATACACACAATTGTCAAGAGCGATGTCAATCTCAGCGCGACTCATCCCCGAATGAACGGCAAGCGCCTGAATGCCCATCTTCTTCAACTGTGTAACTTGATCTTGCATCAAGGCAATCAACGGAGTTATTACCAGGCATACTCCCTCCAGTATGAGAGTAGGCACTTGAAAACAAACTGACTTCCCACCACCTGTTGGCAAAAGTGCTAGCGTGTCTTTTCGTTCCAGCACAGCCTGAATAATTTCAGCTTGGGGAGAACGGAAGTGATCATATCCCCAGTATTGTTTAAGTATTTTTTCAGGAGTGGACACGGTTCAAGGTAAAACAAAAAGAATGAGTTTAACCTTGCAGCTCTGCTTGAACGAGTTCGAGCGATAGGCACTTTTGAATATTGAATCTGAAATCTTAGCGATTAGCCGATTGCAAAAGTTTCACACCCGTCTCGCCCAAGTGCTTTGATAAAATACTTTTAAATTGTTGCGTGCTGGTATACCCACCCTTGGACTTAAAAAACTCATCTAATATCGGAAACCAGTCACTGTTCAATGGCATAACAAACCCGAATTGCTCAGCAGCCTTGTCACCAACAGGATGACGCTTAACAGATTTTCTTTGTTGCACAGCCTCCAGATAAAACGCCAAATCGAGATACGCAAAACCATTTGGATCGGTTGTAACTTTCTCATAGGTCTCCTGACTAGTGGCTGTATAATTTATTTTCATAGCCGGAAAATATTTTCGTTTCAATTCCGATATCCGTTTATCGTTTAACGTTCCTTTGGCTGTGTAGGCTGTCAGCTTTGAAAATGTTTTGGGCATGTCTTCAAAACTAGCTAATGTAGCAACACTATTTTGAGTGATCAGAATGGCAAAGTTGGTAATGAAAGGTGGGCTGAACTTTACCTCATTCTTGCGCTCTTCTGTAATGGTTATATTCCCCAAACCAAAAACTCCTCCGCTAGATCCTTTCACTTTATCGTACATGCCTTTGAAGGTAGAGCCATCCCCGATAAACTTACTTTCAAGTTTTACATTTTTTGTTTCATTCACATACTTCACAAAATCGTTCATGATATCCACACAAATGCCAGTGAGCGTGCCTGAGTTATCTTTGTAGACAAAACTAGGTGTTTCCACATATGCGAGCGTAATTGTTCCCTGACCATTACCTTTTACCTGCGCCCAGGAATCACCGGTGTAGTTTTGTGCAAAGCCTGTGGTGAAAGCAACGAAAAGAAGAAGGAAAATAAAGTTAGATCTCATGGTATTGAATTAATAAATCGAAGTTTATGAAAAGGGATTCACAAAAGCTAAAAGAGACTGATATTGGGGTTAGTCTTACTGCAAAATAAATATTACCAGATTAAATCCTCCTTATTTAGAAAGGCCTGAATACCTTTTTTACAATCATTTGACACCCTCGCTTCCACATTCTTTTCTGCGGCATATTGCAAAGCATCCTCCAATTTCATTGATTGCACCTCACCGATCATCCTCTTGGTAAGCCCCATCGACTGACCTGAGTTATTCTTGATTAACCTGAGGGCAAAATCAATAACAGCCGTTTCCAATTTTTCTTTGTTTACTATTTTATTCGCAAGCCCAAACTGAACAGCAGACTCAGCACTCACTAGTTCACCACTTAACAGTAGATGTTTTGATTTTTGCTCTCCGATTTTTCGGATTAGAAAAACCATTACGATAGCGGGAATAAAGCCGATCTTCACCTCCGTATAGCCAAACTTTGCCTCGGGAACAGCATACACAAAATCACAGACGGTAGCCAGCCCACAGCCACCAGCCAACGCATGACCTTGTACCTGAGCAATAACAACCTTGTTTAGAGTATAGATTTTATAAAATAAATCTTTAAGGAGCCGGGAGTCTTCGAGGTTCTCTTCTCTCGAAAAATTTTGAAGCTTCTGCAAATAGCTGAGATCAGCACCTGCGCAAAAGGTTTCACCATTAGCCCGTAAGACAATCACTTTTACACCATCATCTCCTTCTGCGCGCGCAAAATTGATTTTTAATTCTTCAACTAATTCAAAACTGAGCGCATTGCGCTTTTCAGGACGGTTTAACGTGATAAACCCAATGCGGTCTTTAACAGAATAGTCTACTAATTTCATGGCTAAAGTGTTGTGCTAAAAGCTCCTTGAATTAAAACAGAATAGATAGAAATATTTTTCAACTTTGCTTCTCTCAATATTCTATTTGAATAGGCCAAAGAGTTGCTGCTGTCCAAAATGAGGTGTTTAAATTCTATTTTACCTTGAATGTTGTCCAACGAATTTACGGCATTATTTCCAATGATCAGATAATCAGTAATTACTTTATTCGGCAGGTTGCTATTTTTCTGATCAACCCAAAAGACCTTATTTTCATTAAAATTAAAGTAGCGTAAGCCATCCAAGGACTTCATAAACATAGGCTCATTCACCTGGATATTTCCAACACCTGAGGCAATACGGTTTGGCCGGATGTGAAATCTTATACGCTCCAGATCGTTGACTAAAGTAGAATCGGAATAAAAATAAGACTTTCCATGATCTATCCATTCCATCGCACCATGGCCATTAACCTTGTAAACAATTAGCTGCTTCCGATTCACTTCCCCTTGGTAGTGCTGCCATTGAACGCCTGAATAAAAAAGAACCAATATCAACACACCTATTACATACCGAAATCTTTTAAACTCAAAAAGCAGGATAAATAAAATGATGACGCCCATTAAAAGCCAACACTGAAAGGTAGTAAGATAAACTCCGTTGATAAGACTGTAGGGCAAATCTTCTACCGCAAATACACCTATGTTTAAAACCTTAATAGTCCATTCCAACAACCACCCCACAGCAAACGCAGCGGGTGAAAAGTAGCTAACCGCTAACAAAAGAATTCCCAACACCAATACAACAAACGAACCTGGAATGACAAACAAATTAGAGAACAGAAAATACACCGGAAATTGATGGAAGTATAAAAGTCCTAGTGCAAACGTAGCAATCTGGGCAGCAATAGAAACACAGGTAATGCTCCAGCACCAATCCACAATTTTATTCTGTGGATCCCATAAATTATAAAGCGGTTTTTGCAAATAAACAATGCCAATCACAGCCAGATACGAAAGCTGAAACCCCACCGACATGATTAAGAATGGATTATAGAGGAGTAAAATGAAAGCTGAGGCGGCAAGCGTGTTGTAAATATTGGTACTCCTGGAAAAAGGTTTCGCGACAGCCATAAATGAGAACATCGTAACAGCCCGCAACACGGAGGGAGAAAGGCCGGTGACAAATGCATACGCCCAAAGGCAAACTAAGCTAATGATAGCTATGAACCATGCACTCCACGCAAGGGAACGCATCGGTTTCAATAATAATAAGATCATCCAATAAATAATACCGACATGAAGGCCCGACACGGCAAGCACATGCATGGCACCACTTGCCGAGTAAGCATTTTGGAGTTCATTGTCCAGGCCATCCGTTACACCAAGTACCAAGGCAATTGCTATTGCCTGCTCCCTGTCGCCATGAATAAATTGTTTCATTTTCAAAGAAGACCAGGCACGAGCTTGCTGGGAATAAAATAGAAATCCCTTTCGCTCTGGTGGTGCTATCAATTTAATCTGTTCGCTTCTGACAAACTGTTGATGATAGATATTCCGAAAACTTAAAAATCGTTTAAAGTCAAACTCATGTGGATTGCCAGCAGGCCCAAGTTCGTTGGGCGAACCCTCGATTAAAACCACATCGCCATAGTGTAGACCGATCGTATCCGATTTCTTTGAGATATAAAGCATGATATTTCCAGTTGCGGGCTTCCATTCGCCCTTCTGCTTTACGGCATCTACTTCCACTTCAACTTTCCACGACTTCACTTTTTCTTCGGGTGGACCTTTTACCCTTGCCCGATACGTTTCAATTGATGAGGTGATATGAATAAGATGATCCACCTTTCGGGTTTCTGTATGGCGAAGCAGATTAATATACCCGGCCATGAAAATGGAACACAAACCAATCAGGCCTACTGCAAAAGATCGCGATTTTGATTTTTTCAGAAAAAGAAAGCAAAGAGCGAAGAGAAAAAGAAAAATAAAAAAAATCCATGTAGCAGAGTCTACAGGAATAGCATCAGGTAAATAAACCCCTAGCAGAACGCCCCCAATAAAGAAGGCAGCAATCCGCACCATGGCGTAGGGAATCCATTTTAGCATAAGGGTAAGATAGAAAAACAAAGAACGACAATCCAATAAAATTCAATATTCAAAATTTAGGTTATACTAAATCTTGATGTTTGAATCAATGCTCATCTATTCACATTGTCCAATTTTCCATAGGCTTCAATAATATCCCGAACGAGTTTGTGGCGAACGACATCCTTCTCGTTTAGCTCTACCATTTCAATTCCTTTCACCCCATTCAGGATGCGAACGGCTTCTTTCAATCCTGATTTTTGATTACTTGGTAAATCAATTTGTGATGCATCTCCCGTCACAATCATTTTCGATTCTGGTCCCATCCGCGTAAGGAACATTTTCATTTGCATGGGGGTAGTATTTTGCGCTTCGTCCAACAGAATGAATGCATTGTTAAGAGTTCGCCCGCGCATATATGCAAGCGGTGCAATCTCGATCACCTCACGCTCCATGTAAAATTTCAATTTCTCTAAAGGAATCATCTCATGCAACGCATCGTAGATAGGCCGCAGGTATGGATCAATTTTTTCTTTTAAATCGCCCGGCAAAAAACCCAGGTTCTCGCCTGCTTCTACCGCTGGGCGCGTGATAATAATTTTTCTCACCAGTTTATTCTTCAATGCCTTCACAGCCATGGCAACGGAAATAAACGTTTTGCCAGTGCCAGCAGGCCCCAGCGCAAAAACAAGGTCATTGTCCTTTATCGCTAACACCAGTTTCTGCTGATTTACGGTTTTTGCTTTGATAGGATTTCCACGCATTCCGTAAAGAATCACATCATCAGCAAAATCCTCAGGCACAAATTCTTGTTTTTCCTGAACAATGTAGCCACGAACGTTCTCTTCGGTGATACGGCCAAACTGGTGAAAGTGATCGACCAGTGAATTGAGTATGTCCGTGATCTGAACGATGTCAGCGGATTCTCCTTTCACTACGATCTCATTGCCTCTTGAGATAATTTTGCTCCTAGGAAATGCGTGGGCAAGCTCATTCATATTTTTGTTCTCAATTCCCAGAAAGTCTAGCAAGGAAATGTTTTGCAGGGTGATGGTTTTTTCTATCAATGAAGTAAAGTGGTTGAAATGATTTATTTTTGACGTAACAAAACTAACTAATAATCCGGCCTATTTAAAACAAGCCGGTTGTCTTAAAGTTCCACTCATGGCCATCGTCACCTTACTTACCGACAGCGGAGAAAGTGATCACTATGTGGCCGCCATTAAAGCTAAAATCTTGAGTGTCAATCCTGGGCTTACAATCGTGGATATCAGCCATAAAATTGCTGCTTGCGATATCGCTCATGGAGCCTTTGTACTCAAGTCGGTCTTTCGGGATTTTCCCAAAGGAACAGTCCATCTTGCGGGCGTAGACGCCACCTCCAACCGTGGCGATAGCAGTATTGCTGTTCAGCTTGAAGATCATTTTTTTGTAGGACCTGATAATGGGCTATTTGGTTTGATCAGCGAAAAGCCCCATCAAATTCTTGTTGAACTAAATAAAATAAACCCTGTAGTATCTACTTTCCCCGAGAAAGATATTTTCGCCTCGGTAGCCGCAAAACTCGCCAGCGGTGTCGCCATCAGCACGGTGGGCATTGCCATGCCCGTTTTCAAAAAAATGACCGACCGACATGTTAAGGCCACCAAAAAATTAATTGCCGGAAATGTAATCCGGATTGATAACTATGGTAACCTTATTACCAATATTCCCAAAGACGCTTTTGAAACCCTGAGCAAAGGAAAAAATTTTACGATCCAGTTTGGTGGCGAAAAGTTTAAACGAATCCATTCCAACTACAACCAAACAGATCAAGGGGAATGTTTTTTAATTTTTAACAGTCTTGATTTGTTAGAAATTGGGATTTACAAAGGGAATGCAAACGAACTTTTGGGATTGAGTTATGACAGTTCCGTGAATATTATGTTTGAGGAGTAAAGCTATCGGCACAAGAAAAATAATTTATGCTAATACGAATTGTAAGAATGCATTTTACGGAAGCCGGTGTAGAAGAATTTCTCGACATTTTTGAGGCAAACAAAACGTCCATTCGCAACTTCTCCGGGTGTACACATCTTCAACTATTAAAAGATAGCGAGGATCCGTTGTGTTACACCACCCTTAGTTATTGGGATAAACAGGAAAGTCTGGATTTCTACCGTCAATCAGAGCTATTCGGGAAAGTCTGGGGCAGAGTGAAGACCTTATTTTCTGAAAGAAGTCAGGCGTTTTCGTTGCAGAAATTTATTGAGTTGTGATTTGTTTGGGTTTTAAACTTTGAACATCTTTGCAAACTTTTACGCTAGGCCTCTGGGCTAATCCCAGGTCATAGCGAAGTCGAGCCAAAGTGGCGGAATTGGTAGACGCGCACGACTCAAAATCGTGTATCCTCGGATGTGCGGGTTCGATTCCCGCCTTTGGTACAAGACCGTGAGGGTTCCCTGCCTGCCGAAGCGGCCAAGCAGGCAGGGATTCCCACTTTTGGTACTCATAGAAAAAACCTGACTCTTCGGTCGGGTTTTTCTTTTTAAAGTCTACTCTCAAAACCCTTTATAGCAGGCACTTCCGAAAAACAGTTTTAGATGTATATAGGCTGGCCTGTAAGTATGTAAGTTTGCGCTCATGGCATAAAAATTACGGAAGGGTGATAATCCCTTCTCGTAAACAAGCAATCCGTTAAGATTAAAAATATGAACTGGCACAAATTAGGCATACCCGAAACATATGAATTGCTCGCTACAAACGCACAAGGTTTAAGTGATAGTGCAGCGAAAGAAAAGCTATTGCAAACCGGCCCCAATGAATTAGAAGAAGGTAAAAAGAAAAGCATAGCCGGAATTCTGTTGGCACAGTTTAAAGATGTGATGATTTTAATTCTACTGGTGGCAGCAATTGTTTCTGGTATCATTGGTGACCTTACTGATACCATCGTCATTCTCGTTATTGTATTACTAAATGCTGCCCTGGGTTTCTTTCAAGAGTATCGTGCAGAAAAAGCTATGCAGGCCTTAAAACAAATGGCCATTACACAAGCAAGAGTACTTCGCAATGGAATCATAACCTGGTTACCTGCTACAGGATTGGTTCCAGGTGATATGGTGCTATTAGAAGCTGGTAATGCTGTACCTGCAGATTTACGCATTATTGAATCCAAAAATTTAAAAATAGAAGAAGCAGCACTAACCGGTGAATCTCACGCGATAGATAAAATCATCGATGCGCTTGAGGTCGATGATTTACCGATTGGAGACAAAAAGAATATGGCCTTCAAAGGTACGTTTGTAGCCTATGGCCGAGGCAGTGGCGTAGTGATTGCTACCGGAATGCAGACAGAGTTAGGGCGAATTGCCAAAATGTTGCAAGAAGAAGAAACGCTTACACCCTTGCAACAACGCATGGCTTCATTTGGGAAGAAACTTACTGTACTGGTACTATTTTTATGCATCGTATTTTTTGTTGCCGGATGGTTGCGCGGAGAGGATATAACAAAAATGGTACTCACAAGTATTTCACTGGCAGTTGCCGCTATTCCTGAAGCATTGCCTGCTGTTATTACAATTTCACTGGCATTGGCTGCCAAAAGAATGATTCGATTTAATAGTCTTATTAGAAAATTACCGGCCGTAGAAACATTAGGTTCTGTAACCTATATCTGCACCGATAAAACAGGCACACTTACGAAAAACAAAATGCATGTAGAGCAGGTGTTTGTAAACGGCCAACTGCATGAACGAAATGCTTTATCAGCAATCAAGCAACAAGAAGACGTTATATTACTATTACATGCGTTTGCCTTAAACAACGATGCTGTAGAAGCTAATGATAAGACTATAAAAGGTGACAGCACAGAAGTTGCCTTGATGGAAGTGTCTAGAGAACAAAATATACATAAGAATAGCTGGCCACGGCTTGCCGAAATCGCTTTTGACTCCGACCGGAAACTGATGACAACTTTCCATGCACAAGAAAATAAAATTATTTCTTTCACTAAAGGTGCACCGGATATTTTACTGCAACGATGTGCAAATGCAGATGCACCTAAACTGCTGCAACAGGTAGATGAGATGGCTGCTAAAGGTCACCGGGTACTAGGGTTTGCCTGCCGCTATTGGGATGCATTGCCCACAAGCCCAACTAGTGATATCCATGAATCACAGTTGCAATTTTTAGGATTAACCGGCATAATTGATCCACCACGTGAGGAAGTGGTTGACGCAATAGCACAATGCAAAACAGCAGGTATTGTAACAGTCATGATAACGGGAGACCATCCCCTTACCGCAAAAAATATTGCACAACGGATTGGAATTTTGAGTAATGAAGATGATATAGTGATAACCGGCCAAGAACTGGCAGCATTTGATATTGATACCTTTTTAGCTAAAGTGGAAAAGATTAAAGTATATGCCCGTGTATCGCCCGAACAAAAACTGGAGATTGTAAAAATGTTGCAGCAGAAAGGCCATTATGTGGCCATGACAGGAGATGGCGTAAACGATGCACCATCCTTAAAAAGAGCAAATATTGGTATCGCAATGGGTATCACTGGTACTGATGTTTCTAAAGAGGCCGCTCATATGATTTTGCTGGATGATAATTTTTCAACCATTGTAAAAGCGATACGTGAAGGAAGAAGGATTTATGACAATATTCTCAAGTTTATAAAATACCTGATGACAACTAACTCCAGTGAATTATTAACTTTATTGGTGGGTCCCATGATTGGTTTACCTATTGCGTTGCTACCCATCCATATCTTATGGATAAATTTAGTTTCGGATGGCTTGCCTGCTATTTCATTATCCTTTGAAAGAGAAGAAAAAGGTATTATGAACAGACCCCCAAGAGCACCTCAGGAAAGTGTTTTTGCAAATGGCAGAGGTTTACACATGATTTGGGTGGGTATGCTGATGGCTGCTATTGCATTGTCGCTTCAAGGATGGGCCATTAAAAATGAGTTACACTGGCAATCAATTGTTTTCAATTTTTTATGCCTGACTCAGTTAGTCCATGTACTGGTCATTAGAAGTGAAAAACAATCTTTTCTTAGTTCGGGACTGTTCTCCAATAAACCTCTTGTAGGTGCAATATCATTAGCATTACTGCTACAGATTATTATAACCTACTCTTCATTTTTTCAACCCATTTTTCACACTGAAGCTTTAACCCTCTTTGAATTTATTTTAGTTGGCGTTGCCTCCTTACTCGTACTTCTGGCAGTTGAAATTGAGAAAGCAATTAAACGAAGAAAAAGCAAAACCGATATGCCCGCAGTTGCTTAGCCAAAATTGCAAACTCTAAAAGAGAAAAATTAAAAAATTACAGTAAAATAAAAAGGCCACATTAGAGCACCTGAAAATTAAAGAGTCAATTACAGATCTTTGAATTGCGACTCGAGAATAGTGAATCTATTTTTAAGCAGCAGGATCCGTTCCAAGAAAAATTGAAAGGGTTTTAAGTTTGGGGCTATGGTCTGCTATCAATTTTAGAATTCCTACAAGGGGTACAAAAAGAATCATTCCGGCCATGCCCCATAACAGGCCTCCCGCAAAAATTGAAATCAACATTACCAGTGTGTTTACATTAAGTCGGTTGCTAACGGCCATTGGAAAAATAATATTTGCTTCCAAATATTGAACAAAAGCAAAAATGGCAATCACACCCACTGGGTACCAGATTGAATCATATGCGATCCATGCCATAGTAATCGGAAGCAATGATCCTATAATTATTCCTACATAAGGAATGAATGTTAACAGTGCCGCGATAAAACCAAATAATATTGCATGCGGCACGCCTAGCAATAAAAGTCCTACACTATTAAGAATGCCAACAATTAAGTATACAAGACCCATTCCTTTAACAAAATTATGATAAGCAGTAATGGTTAATGACAGAATGTTATATAAACTCTCTTTACGCTCACTTTGAAATAATCTGAGCAATACTTTAACCCACAGTTCACGATAATAAAGGATAAGGACAGAATAAACTGGAATAAGCATCATGAGGACACTAGAAAATGCGGTGGATGAGATCATCTGACGCAACACCATTATAGCTCCGCTGCCGGATTGATTAAATAATTGCGTTAGCCATTTACTTTGCTGTTCATTGGATAAGCCATAAGATTCAGACATAAATTCACTGATCCGTTTGAGCGATTCCATCAGCTTTGTTTCAACCAACGCCCATTCTTGTAAAAAAGATATAACCTGACTGATCAGCAAAGCCATCATTCCAAGTAAAACTATTAAAAGTAAACTCACATTTATTAAGATTGCATTCATTCGTTTAAAACCCATCTTCTCCAACCATTTACAAGAGGGATAAATGACAAAACTAATTAGCACTGCAAAGCTAAGCGGTATAAAAATATCACGTCCAAAATAAAGAATGATTGAGCCATACACCACATATTGTAGCCATGCCAATCTAAAATCATAATTCTGTTCTCGGTCTTTTATCATAATGCATTAAATTGCTAATGGCGTGCGATGCAACTCTGCGCAATATTTACACGGCTCTCAAATCGTCAATTCATTAGGTGAGAGTAAGCCAAGTGCCCAACAATCCAGGTTATGAATAGTAGTTTGGGCAATCCTGAGAGTGCCTCATGTATCAAAAAGGCTTGATGAACTAAATTTCTAACAATCTTGATTTAATTCATCCATTAATTTTTCCTGTCCGTCATGCACGTTATCTGTACTCTGACAAATATTTGTAATTGAGTCACAGGATATTAGATAAATAAAAATCAATTCCTCAGCCTCGAGTGCAATTTCACGAGCCACTCCTTCACTAATTGAAGGAATAGCTATAACTATTCTTTCAGGATGTTGCTTCCGGATTGTCTTCAAGCACGCAAGAATTCTGTGACTGGTAGTCGCAAATTGATCTACTAAAATAACAACCTTGTTCTGGAATCGTTTTTCCATCTCCCTGTAAAAATCCTGGTATTTTGATATCAGATCGGCTTGTAAAATTTTTGCCTGCCGGGCAATAAAGTCTTGTGGAACGTCACGACATAATGCATCTGTAATGGTGAAATCAAAGCTTACAACACCAATTGCTTTAAGAGGATCAGAAGGATCTTTAAGAATTTCAGATGGCACGAAAATAAAATCTGCTTTTAGTTGCTTTGCTACATGATTTGCTATCGGCCAGCCAGCATTGGAAACAGCCACTACTATAACACCTCTATTTTCATATTTCATTAATCTATCAGCCAATTGATGAGCCTCCTGGTCGCTCTCTAGAAAAATGGAAGTATTTTCGAGTATCATATTAATAAAGTTTAAAATATGTCGAATAAAAGTACTTGAGGCTATACCGCTTTTGTATGATTAGATACAGGATCGCATGTGAGTTACGTCATGTTCTGTTTATGAGAGTTACTCGTGGGGAGAAGAAGAAAGCTTCCTAAACATAACTCAATTTGGGCTACCCTGCTCTCATTCTTTATCGATGAGGATATAGCGTAAGAAAGTCTGCTTATATCCCTTTAAATAGACTCACGGATTCAAGATATTCAGGTTGAATAACATTCCACTCCATTCTATCACGAATAGCCTGTGCATAATTTTTTAAATCCGGGTTTTCACCATGAACTACAAAGGTAATTTTTGGTTTTTTGTTGAAATGTTTCATCCAGGAAAAAAGCTCCTCCCTGTCCGCATGGCTGGAGAGTGCTGTCATATTTTCTACACGACAATTAACGGGCACTTCTTCACCAAATATCCTTAAGGTTGGACTTTTTTCCACCAGTTTTCTTCCCCGGGTGCCTTCAGCTTGATACCCTGCGAGTAGTAACGTATCCTGCTTATTTCTTAACCGATTATACAGGTGATGCAAGATTCTTCCTCCTGTCATCATTCCACTTGAAGATATAATAATTGCATTAGTTTTAATTTTATTCAATTTTTTAGAATGCTTCATTGATTTCACAAATACCAACATGTTTGTTTCAAGCTGACGCGCAAACTCAGATTGATTAAACTTTACCTTGTGAAAGTCAGGATGCTGGTAATATAAATAAGTAGCAGAGGTGGCCATTGGGCTGTCAATGTAAACGGGTACATCCGGAATTCTATCACTCTCCATCAGTTTATGAAGATGATACAATAATACTTGAGTTCTTCCCACCGCAAAAGCAGGAATTACTAAAACACCCCGATTCAGAAATGTCTCTTTAACAATTCTTTCCAGCTCGCTTGCCGGATCCCCCGTTGGATTGTTCTTGTTGCCATACGTTGATTCAATAAAAAGAATATCAGCATCCTCGATAGGTGTTGGTGCATGCAACATAACATCATCATTGCGCCCGAGATCACCAGAAAAAACAATTTTTTTATTCTCTTTATCGCCTCTAATAAATACTTCAGTGATAGCGGCCCCCAACAAATGGCCAGCACCATGGAATTCAATCTCAACACGCTCATGGATCTTTACTCTTTCCTTAAACTTATATTTTTTAATCAGAGGAAATACTTGCTGTGCATCTTCGGATGTGTATAACGGCAATGGGTTAGCATGTTTGGAATATCCTTTTGTAAAAGCATAAACTGCCTCTTCTTCCTGAAGCTTCGCTGAATCCAATAGCAATAGTTCAATCAAATCTGCGGTTGGGTGCGTGCAGAAAATAGGTCCTTTAAAACCTTCTTTAACGAGTTTTGGAAGGTAACCCGTATGATCGATGTGTGCATGACTAATTATAACAGCATCGATAGAGGCAGCGGATACTGGAAACTCATCCCAATTGCGAAGCCTTAACTCCTTTAACCCTTGAAAGAGGCCGCAATCAAATAATACCAGAAATTCTCCGATCTCAAGTAGAAACCGCGAACCTGTAACTGTACCACTAGCTCCTAAAAATTTAACGCGAACGTCCATAATAAAATGTTTGACTGATTGTTTTTGCACCATTTAGCGGTTGACAAAGATAGCACCAAAACATTTTATAAGAGATGACATAAATCATCTTCTCCCCTGATAATCCTCAATCACCAGGTTAAAAGCTAGAAATATATTTGTTGCATAATACATACGCGCCATGAAAAAGATATTAGTGCCATGTGATTTTTCTAAACCGGCTATTAACGCTTTCAGGTTTGCTTTGGATATAGCGCTGCAATCAAATGGCTCGGTACATTTATTAAATAGTATTGATCTCACAGGAATTCAAGATCCTATGATGATGCCTGCCCTAACTCTTGAACAAGGTTTCATAAAAGAGCTTAAGGAAAAAGCATCAGCGGAGTTTACCAAAATCATAACAAAATATAACCAAGAAGACGTCAAGGTTACGTGGAATATTGAGTTTGGTTCACCCGCAAGAGTAATTACTGAATTTGTTGAAAAGAATTCTATTGATCTTATTATTATGGGTTCACACGGAGCCAGTGGTTTTAGTGAATACTTTGTAGGATCAAATGCTGAAAGAATTATACGTTATTCCTCAGTGCCTGTGTTGGTTATGAAGCACTACTATAAAGGACCAATAAAAAGTATCGTTTTCCCCAATATCCTTGACACGGAAAATCAGGAAGACTTAACTACGAAGGTAAAAGCACTTCAGGCCTTCTTCAAAGCCACCGTTCATATTTTATTCGTGAATACCCCACTAAATTTTACATCCGATATCGTTACGCTTGCCCGTCTGAAAGAGTTTGTCAAACGTAACATGTTTAAGAACTATACTATCAACATTCATAACCATACTTATGAAGACGAGGGGATAATTAGTTTTACAAAAAGCATCAAAGGGAATTTAATAGCGATGGGAACTCATGGAAGAAAAGGCATTTCGCATTTGCTAAACGGCAGTCTGGCAGAAGATGTTGCGAATCACACCGACAGTTTGATTTGGACTTACACCTTAAAGTGAAAGCCACGAGTTCATCGTAACATAAATAGAAGCTTAATAACTAGAAACTTTTGTAAAAACTTATCTGGTTCTACCCAAACTAAATGTCCTTGAAATATTAAAGCCGAATTTAAACTCACCTTGTGTCCAGGAAGAAGTGGTATTGGCAATAAATGAGTTTTCCAGTATGGCTGCATTGTTTGTAAAAAACATATGAAATACATGCCCACCAGTTTCTATTTCCACTCCCAAACCGAGCGGTAGAAAATACGTTTGTTTGTTAATGTTTCTGAATGTTGAAAAAGTATAAAAATAGTCTGCCAGTAACGCTAAGCTTCTGGTCAATCTAATTCTTCCTCCTACACCCACAGAGACTAAATCACTCTCATCCTTAGGATTAAAAAGGTAGTTTCGATGAATAAATGTTGGCGCTATTTGCAGAGAAAGTTTACTACTAATTTTCCTTGCTATGAGTGCCTGATAGGCATAAGAAATTCGATGAGCAAAAACATCGTACTCGTTTCCTATTTTTTTCTGAGGTGTGATCGCTGCATTAGTGAAGAGCGTAACCGAGACTGGCATCTTATTATCAGAAGTCTGCTGGAGTAGTCTGTATTTAAAATAGCCATCCAACATTTCTCCAATTTTACTTCTCCCAACTCCCGCTGTAAGTCTGTCACTGATTCCATATTCAAAGGCAATCCTTATATCGGAAGCCTGATCAAATCCATAAAGTGTATGAATTCCTCCCCCTTGCCCTGACACATCTCCAAAATGGTGGGTGATTCTGAAATCCAACGAATTCTTTTTAACTGTTTCAATAGAATGGCCATTTACTATCCGTGTTGTTTTGAAGGTGGCAAAAACCTTCTCAGAGATTTTCGGCTCGGCACTCTCAAGCTGGGCGAGAAGGTCTTCCTGAGCTTCCGCTAAACTTAAGGCAGAGAAGAGGAATAGCAGCGTTAAAAAATTATATTTTTTGTTCATGAATAGCTGCAATTTTTATTTGGTAGTAACAAAATCTGAGATCAAAAACGACTTCAATTATTTGGTGCACCTGCCTTAATCCACTTTTCAATAAGTTGTATTTCACTCTCAGGCAATGGATTTCTTTTGAAAGGCATTCCAGGAAATTCAATCTGCCGAAGTCTGGCTTGTAGTGTTGTAAGCTCTGCATTAACTGTGCTTGGCTTCAAAGCATACCTTTTTAATTCATTGAAATCATCAAAAAAAGCATAGCCAGGTCGTTCCGGATCAGTGGCTATAGATGAATGACAACTATAGCAATTAATTGATATGATGGGTTGAATGTCATCTTTGTAGCTCACATTTGAAATGATTGGATCAACTTCTGCTGCTTTATCATAGGTACAAGCTACAAGAAGTGTAATTACTATTAAAAATAATATAGCTGCAAAGAGTTTCATTTCTGTTTCATTTCACTGATGCACAAAAAATAAAAAAGTATTACCCGAAAGGACGAGTAATACTTTTTCATAATTAATTTATTATTTAATCAATTGAGCTCTGATTTCACCACCTGCAAAAGCAGTACTGTGGGTGTTGTGGTACCACAATCCTGATAGCAAATCAGTCTCCTGCACAGCAGTTAACGTTACATTCCCACTCATACCTGAGCTATAGGGCCCGGCAATGGCTGAAACAACATCACCATTTACTCCGGCTGCTGCTTTATGAAAGTGCATGGCGGTAGGAGTTACTCCTGTGTATGTGAATACATAGGATAACTTTTTTGTTGCTTTACTGTAAGCTCCATAAAAACTACCTTTTGCTGCGGATCCTGTTGCAGGAACTTCATTAGCGCTTGTTGCATCATTGCTAAAAATAGCCATGTCACTAGTTACAACCTGGCCTCTTACTTCCCCTCCAGCAAAAGCTGAAGTATGCGCATTGAAATAAAGATTTCCGGCTAGTAAATCCGCCTCTTGGGCAGCGGTAAGAGCCGCAGTTGCACCACTCGTTCCTTTAATTTCCACTACAACGTCACCATTAGCTCCTACGTTGCCCTTGTGAAGGTGCATAGCAGAAGCAGTTGCTCCCGTTACAGTTACTGTGTATGTAACAATTTTTGTAGTTTTATCATACAAGGCATTAAACACACCAGTAGCTGTTGAGCTGTTACTTGGTACCTCTTCTTTTCCTGATAGGGTAATATTGCTAAACACTACAAAATTTTCCGTTACAACCTGGCCTCTGATTTCGCCTCCCGGAGAAGCTGCTGAGTGAACATTCAAATACCAGTTATTAGCTAGTAAATCAGTTTCCTGTGCGTCTGTTAATGTAAGCATGCCAGTCATACCCGATGAATAAGGCCCTTTAACTTCTTGTTCTACGCCACCGGCAACACCTACAGCGCCTTTATGGAAATGCATGGCAGTTGGGGTAAGTCCAGAATAAGTGATTGTGTAATCCATTTTATTGGAATTTTTATCATACTTCACAGTCAAAGTTCCAACTGCTAATGAGTTGGTTAATGGAACTTCCTGAGGTGCTGATATTGAGATGTTGTTAAATTCAACATTATCAGCCACCGGAGTCTGGGTATCTTCCTTGCAGCTAACGGCAAAAAATAAAGCGCCAACGCACATATAGAGCGTTACGGGTTTGAGTAAACTTTTGAGTGATTTGTTTTCCTTAATCATAATTTTAGGGTTTTTTATTTCCATCTCTAACATACGTAGTGTCATGGTTAACCGGATTTCATAAAGAAAAGTTTTTTTTAAAACACTAAATAACGAGTCCAGGTTAAAACAATAGGATATGCAAAAGTCAATTTCGATGATAGAAACGACAAAAATGGATTTAAGCGCAGCCTCGATTTATCTCCTTATAAAAGAAGGGTATAAAAAATCTGCAACATTACTTAATAATGACTGCAACATCCGTAAATAGCTTAAAGACGATACGAGAAATAGCTTAAAGATGATACGAGCCCAATTTCGCTTTGGGTCGTAGCTGCAAATTATACAGCAGTTTCAACCTTCTCTTTCTTGCCTTTCAGCTTTGGAACCTTGGCTACCTTGACTTTTTTTGCCTTGACGGCTGAATGTTTTAGCTGACGGGAAACCTTATTGGCAATCTTCCTT
>JANOLM010000100.1:0-14935 GCA_031419815.1 Bacteroidia bacterium | reverse complement strand
GGAAGAATTGAAAGGCTTATTCGCTGAGTATGGCGAAGTGAGCTCAGCAAAAATCGTGATCGACAAGTTCACACAACGAAGCAGAGGTTTCGGATTCATCGAAATGAAAGATGACAGCGCAGGCAGTAAGGCAATCAACGAGCTGAACGGTGCTGATTTCATGGGTAAGAATTTAGTAGTAAACGAAGCTCGTCCTAAAACCGAAGGCGGTCCACGCTCAGGTGGTGGTGGCGGTGGAAACCGTGGCGGTGGTGGCGGTGGCTTCCGCAAAGGTGATTTCAACAGAGATTATTAATCGACTTGAAATAAGAAATGAAATGCCATGCTTTTAGCGTGGCATTTTTGTTTTGGAGGTTGTTATAGTTCTGAGCGTTCGAAAAATAATTTTTGTGTCCGGTGGCGGGCACCGAATTAAAATCTTTCAGGCATAAAAGTATCAATTGAAATACTTGGATTCTCCTGATTGACTATCTCTGAAATCAATTTTCCCGTACCAGGCCCAAGACTTACACCCATCATCGAATGCCCGGTGGCCAGGAGGAGATTCCTTATTTTTTTACTTCTTCCAATGTATGGCAAGCCATCAGGAGAACAAGGCCTCAAGCCATGCCAGACATTTTCTTTCATCGGCATAGCCACTTTCATATCCGGATAGTATCTCGGTATTGAATCAACAATTCCCTTTACTCGGTTCATGCTAATGGTATGATCTACTCCACTGATCTCCATCGTTCCGCCAAAGCGAAGTGTATTCCCCATCGGAGTGATGGCTACACGTGCTTCAAGGAAAATAGAAGGGATTCGAATATTTTTCTCAACTTTTTGTAACGTAAAACTATAACCTTTACCTGCTTGCATAGGCAACGACAAATCCAATTTTGCGGCTAGTAATCCCGACCAGGAGCCAGCAGCGATAACCACTTCTTCAAAATAAAATTCACCTTTGCTTGTCTTAATCAATTTGATCCTTTCTGATTCGATTATGAAATCCTCTACAGTTGTTTGCGTTTGAAATGTAACCCCTCTTACCTTAAGAAAATTGATGAGTTGACTTAACAACACTTGTGGTGTGAGGTGTCCATCTCCAGGAAAGTAAACCCCTCCTCTTACTTTCACTTTCACATCTGGTTCTAGTTTCTGAACTTCCTCAGGACTTAGAAGATGTGCTTCAATTCCAATCTTGTTGGCGAGATGGGCGGTTTCCCTTTCTTCTTTTTCTGTTTCGGCATTTTGAAATAACATCATCAACCCCCGCTCATTGTATCCAAAATCAAAAGGAAGTTCTTTTGCCAATTGCTGATACATGGCTTTGCTCAATAAACTGATTTCTTTCAAAGCAGGAATAGAACGCTCAACATGTTCCTTGGTCGAATGCTTATAAAATTGGTAGCCCCACTTGATCAAATCTCCGCTCAGTCTAGGTTTAACATAAAACGGACTAGTAGAATTAAACATCCACCGTATCCCTTTGGAGATCATGCCAGGAGTAGCCATCGGAATAAAATGACTGGGAACGATCATTCCCGCATTACCAAAAGAGCAGCCATCTTTCAAATCACCTTGTTCAATGATTGTTACTTTATGCCCGGCCTTGTTTAAATAATATGCTGAACTTAAACCAATAATGCCACCTCCAATTATTCCGATATTTGCCATGCTTAATCGCAATGAAATTTGCAGGAAATAATTTTAATATGGGAGTCGGTGACTTCGTAAACTAAGCGATGTTCGCGGGTTATTCTTCGCGACCACTTCCCTTTAAGGTTATGTTTTAATGGCTCTGGTTTTCCAGAACCACCAAAAGGCGTTTCAGAAATTTCAGTAATAAGCGCAACAATTTTTATTGCAATTTTTGGTTGAGTATATCTCCACCCATCTAATTGCTTAAGGGCTTCTGGGCTAAATAAAATAATCTTCATTTCAAATACTTCTGCTGCAACTCTGAAAGCGTCATGGGTATACCCTGATTTTTCTCAAGATCATCAATGGATTTGTAAAGAAATTTTTTATTTGCCTCAGTCGATAATAGATAATCTGTCTCATCAATAGTGTCCGTAACAGTGATCTCAATCTCCTTATCTTTAAAGGCTTCCTTGATTGATTTTATCACTTCATCAGAAAGTTCCTTAGCATTAAGTTTATATGTAGCTATCATATTCTCAAATTTAATAAAAGTAAATCAAATCACCTGAAATCCATACGCATACGGATCATCCTCTGGATCAATCGTGATGGTATTGTATCCATATATTTTTGCCCAACCTTCGACACTGGGAATAATAGCAGGCTTTCCATTTAGTTCGGTGACCTCTTCTATTCTGCCTATGAACTTTGATCCGATAATACTTTCATGAATAAAATCCTGACCTGGTTTTAATTTTCCTTTCGCATACCATTGTGCAAGTCTTGCTGAAGTTCCAGTTCCGCACGGTGAGCGATCGATTGCTTTGTCGCCATAGAAAACAGCATTGCGTGCTGTGGAGTTTGGGTCAATTACTTTACCTGTCCAAAGGATGTGACTGCATCCATTGATGGTTGGATTTTCTGGGTGAACAAACTTATACTTCTTATTGATATTGACTCTTAATTCACGGCTCCAGCTAATAAGTTGATCGGCCGTAAAATTTTCAAGTCCGGAAAAATTAGGCTGCGGATCAACGATAGCATAGAAATTTCCGCCATAGGAAACATCAATTTTTAATTCGCCAAGATCAAGGCAATCTGCTGTGATATTTTCTGCCGCGAGATACGCTTTTACATTTCTAATCTTCACCGACTTCACTTTCTTACCTTCTTGTTTGTATTCTATCCGAACTAAACCAGCCGGAACTTCAAGGTTTAAAACACCAGGAGTTTTAGGAATCACCAATCCTTCTTCTATTGCAATAGTTACTGTTCCAATAGTTCCATGACCACACATGGGAAGGCATCCACTGGTTTCTATAAACAAGACTCCAATATCGTTTGCAGGATCGGATGGTGGATATAAGATACTGCCACTCATCATATCGTGGCCACGCGGCTCAAACATCAATCCTCTCCGAATCCAATCAAACTCTTTTAGAAAATGCTGGCGCTTCTCACTCATATTTTTACCGTGAAGAAGCGGACCACCACCCACCACCAAGCGGACAGGGTTGCCACAGGTGTGAGCGTCAATGCAAAAGAAGGTCTTTCTCATATTGAATTAATAGTAGGCAGTATGCAAACCTCAATAAGCAAAATGATTGCATATTGGATTTTGCTTACTGCCTACCGTTTCTATTTTTTCCACTCATTATTAAAAAGTCTCCAAATCCCTAGCGGGTTTCCTTCCTTTAATTCCTCCGGTAAAAGTGCATTAGGGAAATTTTGGAACGCGACTGGTCTTACAAAGCGTTTGATAGCATCAGTCCCTACTGATGTGAACCTCGAATCAGTCGTAGATGGAAATGGTCCCCCATGTTGCATGGCAGCACAGACTTCTACACCAGTTGGCACGCCATTCACAATCAAACGGCCTGCTCTCTCAACTAACGTGTTTAGAATATTCTCATGCTTTGAAAGCTCTGTCTCATCTCCAAATAAACTGCATGTAAGCTGACCATGCATATGATTAATAACAGAGTGCAACTCTGTAATATCCTTGCACTTCACTACCAAAGAGAAAGGGCCAAATACTTCCTCTGTTAACAATACGTTTTTTAGAAATTCAGAAGCTGAGACCGAAGACACGAGCGGTTTTCCTTGATTGGCTGCAATTGCCAAAGAAGATTGACCTTCAATTACAATTCCTTTTTGGGACAATGCTTTCTCTAACTTTTTAGAATAGTTATCGGCTATGCCTTTGTGGAGCATGGTGCCGGGGGGCGTATTTTTTATTCCATGTGATAATGTCTTGATAAATCGTGAAAGCCCATCATTTTCAATCGCGATGATCAAGCCTGGGTTCGTACAAAACTGGCCGACACCCAAGGTGATAGATGCTGCCAGTTTTTCTCCCGTTTTTTCAGCTTCGCGATTTAATGTTTCTGGTAACAAAATGACTGGATTGATGCTACTCATTTCAGCAAAGACCGGAATAGGATCAGGGCGCTGATTAGCAGTGTCAAACAACGCTTTACCACCAGCTAAAGAACCTGTAAATCCAACGGCTTTTGTTAGCGGGTGTTTAACCAGAGCCTGTCCTACCTCGAAACCTGCTCCATGCAAATGTTGGAATACGCCTTTTGGCATGCCAGTCTTTTCAATTGCCCTTTTTATTGCTTCCGCAATCAACTCAGATGTTTTTGCATGGGCCGGATGAGCCTTCACAAGTACCGGACAACCGGCAGCAAGTGCAGAAGCTGTGTCTCCACCTGCAGTTGAATAAGCTAACGGAAAATTTGCAGCTCCAAAAACAACCACCGGACCAATGGGCACAAGCATTTTTCTGATATCGGGCTTAGGTGCTGGAGCACGATCAGGAATAGCAGAATCAATTCTAGCGTCAACCCACGAGCCCTCATCCAGAAGATTTGCAAACATCCGGCAGTGACTAGTAGTACGACCTCGCTCATTTAAAATACGAGCTTCTGGTAATGAAGTCTCCTGCATGGCAGTGTTCACTAACTCCTGCCCCAGTGTTTCAATCTCATCGGCTATGGCTTTTAGAAATTCCGCTTTCTTCTTCCCACTAAAATTTTTATAGGATTGAAAAGCGAGGTGCGCTTCATTTAATGCATTGTTGATTTCGTATGGAGTTGAGTCTTGATGGTTCATAATTTCAATGCTTTATTCTGGATGGTAGTTAATGGAAATAAATGGTGTGGAATAAATATCTCTACTCGAGCATTCAAGTATCCAGCATCCTGCTTATAGTTTCGGTCTGGTCTTTATTCCTTCTTTGATAAGCTTCAAAATTCTTTCCCGCTCCTCTCCTGCTAGTGTTAGTCGTGGGGGGCGAACATTTTCTGATCCGATTCCAGTTTCCTGTTCCGCTAACTTAATATACTGCACCAACTTTGGATGAAGATCTAATTCCAACAATGGCAAAAACCAGCGATAAATTTTTAACGCCTCTTCAATTTTATTGGCTTTGACTAATTTATAAATTGTTACTGTTTCTCTTGGAAAAGCGCAAACCAATCCGGCCACCCAGCCATCTGCGCCTAATATTAGTTCTTCCATGGCAAGCGTATCTACACCGCATAATATTTTAAAGCGATTTCCAAAACGGTTGACCATGCGTGTAACATTTGAAACATCTCGGGTAGATTCCTTTACCGCCTGAATATTTTGCTTTTCGGCAAGCTCACCAAACATATCTAGCGTGACTTCAATTTTATAATCAATTGGATTATTATAAATCATAATGGGTAGATCGGTGGAATCTGCTACGTCCTTAAAATACCGAACGGTTTCGCGATGATCTGATTTATAGCGCATAGGCGGTAACATCATCAACCCGGTAGCACCAAATCGCTTTGCTTCACTTGCTAGTTTGACAGCTTCGCGCGTACTACCTTCGGCAATATTCATTACAACTGGCACTTTGCCTGCAACTTTATCCACGGTAAATTTTACTAAATCAAATTTCTCTTCATTGCTTAACACGCTGGCCTCGCCCAATGAGCCACCGAGAATCACACCCTCCACACCAGCCTCTAGTTGGGCTCTTAAATTTTTCTCAAAGAGCGCAAAATCAAGTTTATCATCGGGTGTGAACTTTGTTGTAAGTGCAGGGAATACCCCTTTCCATTGAATGCTCATAACGTTTTTATTAAATGATCTAATGTTGTTGTTTTACCACAGGACATCTCTAAAAACTCCTTTTGACCTTCTCCTTTGGTAGAAGGATTGAGGATGAGGTGGTCAAAGGCAAGGTTTTTAGAGATGCCCCTACAATCTCTTTTTTAATCACTTCACATGGTTCTTTTGTAGTGTAATGCTGGCACTTATGCAAACAATCAACGTTGTAAAATTATTACAATACATTTTCAAAGTTAGTGTATCACTTGACTTATAATATTAAACATTCTAAATTAGAATGTCTAGCTGATCCGGCACCCCTAAATCACGTTAAAATATGAATATTTTATCAACTGTGATTCGACACCAGTGCTTCTTTGTTCTAATATTTTTTAACACATGGCATATAAATGCCCAGACTAAACCTCAAAATTCAAAAGATAAACTGGTTGTAAGTTTCATTAGCATAGGCACTGGCATCGACTACAAAGCAAAAGACAAGTTAAATTTATTAGTGGAAGACTTTCAGCGTGAACATCTGGTTCAGCTTGGCGTATCCTTTAAGTATTGGGGCAGGGAAGGAGAAACAGATTATACATATGACCTTACGAAACTTTCAAAAAAGCAGTGTAAGGCCTTTATTAAAAAAATTGAGGAAATGTTTGCCGGAAATAATCGCGTAAAAATCTCTCACAGCAGCTTAGATTAGCACACCCCAAAACAGAGTTGAACTTGAGCTTGCCTTTGGCAAAAATTTTTCTTAAACTTTGTTACTACTTAAATCCTACTGTTATGAACGCAATCTCAAAAATTGAGGGTTGGGGAAACTCACATCGTCCAGGCTGGTTAGATATTTTTCGCATCGCATTGGGAATCTTCATCACCTACAAAGGCTTTAGCTTTTTGAACAACATAGAAACATTAGAGATGAGCATTCAGGGAGTAAACATGAGCTTTGTTGGAATTTCCATTGCGCATTATGTGGTCTTCGCACACGTACTTTGTGGGCCGCTCATCGCCTTTGGGTTGCTGACGAGGATCATGTGTGCCGTTCAATTACCTATCCTGATTGGTGCCGTTGCACTGGTTAACTTCCCTAAAGGGTTCATGTCCATCGGCAATCACATGGAACTTGAGGTATCCGTGATTGCATTGGTTGGTGTAGTGATCTTTATGATTTTTGGCGCTGGAAAATTTTCCATTGACGAAAAGAGGAGAAAGGAAAAAGAAATGCTGGGACACATTTAATAATAGTAGGCAGTTAGCAGGAGGCAGTCGGCAGTCTAACCACCTAAATACTCAATAGTAGATTTTCAGGTAATTTGTTTGACAAAGAAATCAAGTGCGCTTCAACTCAATTATTGTTAGTTCCGGTGGCATTCCAATTCTTCCGGGATATCCCAGATAGCCAAAGCCTCTGTTAACGTACAAATGTTGTTTGCCTTCGGTGTATAATCCCGCCCATTGCTTGTAAGCATATTGAGAAGGACTCCATTTGAATCCTCCAATCTCAATGCCGAACTGAAATCCATGAGTGTGACCGGCAAACATCATGTCAATGTCAGGATATAGTTTTCTGACTTCTTCATCCCAATGACTTGGATCATGCGAAAGCAAAAGTTTAACGGAAGCTTCTTCTGTTCCAGCATGAGCCACATCTAATTTTCCATACTTTGGAAACCTGCCCATACCCCAATTTTCAATTCCGATAACCGCAATCTTCTCACCACCTTGTTCTAAAATCCGGTGTTCATTCATTAAGATATCATACCCCATAAATTTGTGAGCAGATAACAAATTAGCAAAATTCTTTTGCTTCGCGTCCTGACTTGACCATGCCTTGTAATTTCCATAGTCATGATTTCCGGTAACAGAGAAAACACCAAACGGAGCTTTCAACTTATTGAAAATCTCAGTGTACTCTTTTACTTCACTTGATTCATTATTCACAAGATCGCCTGTAAAGAAAAGGACATCTGGCTTTTCCTTCATCATCATTTCAACACCGCCTTTTACGGCAGTCTTATTAAAGAAACTGCCTGCATGAATATCGGACACCTGTCCTATTTTAAAACCATCAAATGATTTTGGAAGGTTAGGGAGTTTGACGGTTATCCTTTTCACACGATAGTCGTGCGCTCCGGAAATCACACCATACGCCATGGCTCCAAATGGAATAGCTGTGGCCACAAGTGCTGCCTGCGAAAGAAATTCAGAACGCGAAATAACCTCACCGGGCAATTTGCTGTCGCTACCCTTGTAAAAGAATTGAGCTGCCCATTTCACTCCACGCTGAAGATCATCTGCAAAAAGGAAAAGTATCCCAAAAAATTTTGAAAAATAAGTAGTCACTAATCCTGTGAGCATCCAGGTGCGAAAGTTTGCACTGTATTTATAAGGATCGCCAAACGCCCACCACAAAAGGGCGACTAAGCTTAGCACAGTGGGAACCCAAAATCCATAACGAATCGTGTTCTTCCACAGCGGTGACCAATTTTTGCTGGCCACCATAATACCCTGGAAGAAGTAATAATCCAGAAGTAAAAAGAATATTCCAAAAAATAGTAACGTCATAATTCTAGCACGCATAAAAAAGTCGTCTAACTTAGGAAGAAAGACGACCTCATTCAATTTTTAGTTTAAAGCTATAGCACCTTCGGTAGATTCTTCAGAAATTATCTTGACTTTGAAAATACGTTCTTTAAGTCTCGTTCTTACTAAATAAAGCACAGGCACAAGGAAGAGTGTTAGGAATGTTCCGAAAATCAATCCGAAAATCATTGTCCAGGAAAGCGGACCCCAGAAGGCTACGTTATCACCACCAAAAAATATGTGAGGCTTGAACTCGGTAAACAATGTTACGAAATCAATGTTGAAACCAACTGCCAATGGAATAAGTCCTAATGTAGCGGCCATGGCGGTCAACAACACGGGTGTCATACGAGTTTTTGAGGCTTCAATTATAGCGGCTTTCAATTCCATACCCTGAGAGATTAATAAGTCGGTAAATTCAACCAACAAAATTCCATTGCGCACCACAATACCTGCCAGAGCCATAATACCTACACCAGACATGACAATCGAAATTTCCATTCTGAATAATGAAAAGCCGATCAACACACCAATTACACTAAAGATAATTTCAGACAAAATGATCAGAGGCTTGCTTGTAGAATTAAATTGTATTACAAGGATCATAAAGATAAGGCCAAGGGCAACTAAACCTGCTGCACCCAGAAATGCCATGGTCTCTTCTTGTTGTTCTTGCTCACCGGTCATGTCAATCACTACACCTTCCGGAACAGAGAATGAACTTAACCTGTCTTGAATATCTGCCACCACTTCGTTGGGGTTGAAGTCCCCCAGCACATTAGAAGATAATGTGATCACACGCTTTTGGTTGATCCTGCGAATGCCAGCATAGGAATTGGAGTATTCTATTTTAGCTAAAGCTGAAAGCGGCACCTGGCGTACTGCCCCACCCATAGTCATGTCCCTAAAAGTAATCGGCAGATTTAACAAGGTGTTGATATCGTTGCGTTGCGATTCCTTCACGCGAAGTTGAATAGGATAATCATCGTTGTCATCGCGGAATTTGGATATCTCCATTCCATAAATTGCTGAGCGCAACACCCCGCCAATCTGGGCTGTGGAAATACCTTCACGATTAGCTTTCTCCCGATCGATATTGATTACGATTTCGGGTTTGCTACTTTCAAAATCTGATTTCAATTCTTCTACACCAGGCACTTGCAATGAGTCAAGGTATCGCTTGGCGCTATTGGCCGTGGCCACCAGCACATCAAAGTCATCAGCAGAAATCTCAATGCTAATTGGTTTGCCGGTTGGTGGCCCACCTTGTTCCTGGTTTACCGAAATCTCAGCTCCCTTCACTCCCTGCACCGCAGAGCGGATTTTACTCAGATACACTTTTGTCGATTGCCCCTTGCGATTGGCGAAATCCACAAATGCTACCGAAACTTTTCCTAAATGTGGTTGGGCATTGGTTCCTCCAAATGGATCTTCGGAAGCACCCACCGCAACGTTTGAAATAATGGACTCTACGATCGGATTGTTTTTACCAACCACTTCCATTACTTGATTCTCTACAATCTGCGTTACTGAATCCGTTATTCGTTGATCAGTACCAATGGGTAAACGTATGAAGGTGAATACAAAGTTTGGGTCGCCTTGCGGGAAGAATACCACCGGAGGTTTGCGAATTCCTGTAAAGACAATCGAAAAAATAAACAACGCAATCACACCACCAATCACACCTGCAGGCCGCCAGCCTTGCAGACACCACTCAATCATTTTTTTGTATCCATGCTGCACGCTGGGCCAGCCTTTCGTTTGAAAGTTAGAGATCACTTGCTCCAACACAAAACGGTGTAAAGAATAAATTCCCAACAAGAAGAGGGTGAAATTACCCAAACCGAATGATCCCATCACATACCATACAATCGCTATCCCTATGAAGGTAACGGCTGTGATCTTATAACCTCTTGTAAACTTCACCCGGTTATGATCGTGATCGTGCACCTTCATAAAGTCAGCCGCAAAAACCGGGTTCATGATGTACGCCACGACTAATGAAGCCAACAGCGCGATGATGAGTGTTACTGGCAAGAAGAACATAAACTCACCAATAGTACCGGGCCAGAAGGCGAGCGGAACAAATGGCGCAAGTACCACTAGCGTGCCCGACAATACTGGCATGAACACTTCGCCTGCAGCAATCTTCGCTGCTTTGCGGATAGGCACTTTACCGTTATCAAAAACACGATGTGTATTTTCAATCACCACAATCGCATCGTCTACTACAATACCCAAAGCAAGCAAGAAGGAGAACAACGTCATCAGGTTCAATGAAAAACCAATAGATGGGAATATTAAGAATGCGATGAAGCTTGAAATAGGAACTGACAAGCCCACGAATATGGCATTTGTAGCACCCATGAAAAACATGAGGATGATTGTTACCAATACAAAGCCTATGATGATCGTGTTAATCAAATCGTGTAATGTTGTGCGGGTGTTGTCTGATTGATCGGCAGTGATTGTAATCTTAACGCCAGGAGGGAGTATATTTTTTTCAAAGTCTGCCACAATCTCATTAATCTGGTCAGAGGCGTTGATCAGGTTTTCGCCACCACGTTTTACTACGTTTAAGGTGATTACATTTTTCTGATCCAAACGCGCATAACTTTCCTGTTCTTTATGTGAATCAATGACTTCGGCAATGTCTTTCAAATATATTTTTCCGCCTTTAATGGAGGTTACTACTGTATTGCCGATTTGTTCAGCAGAAATATATTCACCGTTCACGCTAAGAGAGCGCTTCATGCCATCCACTGAAATCTGCCCACCTGAAACAATTCTGTTTTCAAAGCCAATCGCACCAGCAATGTCGTCCATACTCACACCAGCCAGCGAAGCTTTGAACATATCCATATTGATCTGTATCTCGCGATCAAGAGCACCCACAATATCCACTCTGCGTATTTCGGTCAACGACTCAATTTTATCTTGCATCTGCTCCGCATATTTCTTAAGGGTTTGCAGATCGAAATCGCCTGAAAGGTTTACGTTCATGATGGGCACTGCCGAAATATCAATGTCAATTACTTGCGGATCGTCCAACAAGTTGGTTGGTAGCTCATTTTTTGCGCGATCAACCGCTTCCTTCACTTCACGCTTGGCTTCCTTTACCTCCACATCAGTTTCAAATTCAATAATGACATTCGAAAAATCCTGAACAGAATTACTGGTGATTTTTTTTACACCGGCAATAGACTTCACCTGCTTTTCAATTTGTTTAGAAACCAAGTTCTCTACATCAGTAGGCGAAGCTCCCGGATAAACGGTAGCCACATAAATTTGTGGGAACACTACCTCCGGAAAATTTTCCTTTGGCAGTTTATTATACGTCCACATACCAGCGATACAGATAATGGCGGTGGCCACATAAATTGCCACTTTATTATCGATCGACCAACTAGTGGGTTTAAATTCTTTTTCAAAGTCCTTCATATTCGTTATCAGTTATCGGTTAATGGTTTACAGTTAATAATTTAGTCACCCAATGACAGTCTATCCTATTAATGATTAACTTTTCCAATTAACATTTTTAGATTTTTACAAACTCACCATCATTCAGTCCCTGATAGCCAACTGTGATAATTTTATCACCGGTTTTGATCCCCGATTTAATTTGTGCCAAGTTGCCGTAAACTCCTACCACTTCTACCACTTTTTTGCGGGCAACAGTTTGCTTTCCGTCTGTCTCGACTACATACACTATTTTCTCACCATTAATATCTTGCACAACATTCACTGGCACACACAACGCAACAGGATCAGAATAGAAAATCACACGGACAACAGCCGTCATATTAGGGCGCAAATCTGCTGACGTAGGAAGAGCGATTTCCACAGGAAAAGTACGCGACAATTGATCGATATTTCTTCCCACAAATGAAACTGTAGATTCAATTTTCTTACCTGTATCAGAGATTTCTACCAACACTTTATTACCTTTTTTAATTGAGGTGATAAAGGCCTCTGAAACTCCGGCAACTACTTTCAATCTGTCGGTATTTATTACGCGAAAGGCAGGAGCGCCAGGAGCAGCATTCTCACCTACTTTTACATTTACAGCATCCACAGTTCCATTGATGAGCGATTTAATACGCGTCATGTCCAACTGTTCGTTCATGGTAGCCAATCGTTTCTCCAAGCCCTCTTTATTATTCTTAGCTTGTAAAAATTGTACTTCCGTGCCGATCTTCTGATCCCACAAATTCTTTTGGCGATTGTATACTGTGTTAGATAATTCAAGGCCAGCTTTCAGTTCATCAATAGACCTGATCATTAAGGTGTTGTCGATCTGAGCCAATGTTTGTCCTTTTGAAACTAAATCACCCTCTCTCACAAATACTTGCGTGATCACGCCCATCGATTTAGCACTCACCACGATGTTGTCTTCAGAATCAATCTTACCTTGTGTTTGAATGTAGTGATCAAACTTGCGCGGAGCCACTTCGGCCACACCCACATCTTTCGACTTCACTACTACAGCATTTGGGTTTTCTGCGGCTAGCTCTTTTTCAAGCTTTGTTATTTGCTTTATCAAAGCAGCTTGATCGGTCTTCAATTTTGTAAGCTGGGTAGCTTTATCCACGCTAGTGCTGCTGCAGGCAGTCAGAAAAACAACTGCAACCACTGCCGGTAGTGTCTGGTAAAATTTAGTTTTCATATTTTTAGTTATCGAGGTTGAATAATTATTTTTCATTGTCAGTGATTATTAGCGGCAATAATTTACCATAGGCTTTATCCAAGTCAACTTTGGCCACCATGGCGTCAAAGAGTGCGGAGTAGTAATTGGTTTGTGCTGTGCGCAGGCTGTTTTCTGCATCTACTACTTCAAGGTTTGAACCTACACCTTGCTCGTATTTAATTTTGGTGATGCGCGCAATGTTGGAAGCCAATTCCTGGTTTTCTTTTTGAGAAGCTAAAGACTTCAAAGCATTTTCAAACATGATCGAAGACTGAGCAATGTCCAGGTCAATTGCATTTTTAAGTGACTTGAATCCGTTGTCGATTTTCTGAAGGGTTAACTTCTCCTGCTGAATTTTATAATGACGCTGCAACCCTGAAAATATAGGAATGTTCATACTTACTCCGAACTGTGAGAAGTTATACCATTTGTCTGGACCAATGATCCCATCATCTTTAACATTGGAATTAGTTTTGAATAACCCACTAACATTATCAGATTGAGTAAAATATCCAAGATTCGCAAAAGCGCCAATGGATGGAACTGCACCCGCATACTGATTCTTGATATTCAGTTCCTGAAGTTTGCGATTCACTTCAAGGACTTTAAAATCTGGCCGATTCTTATAATCCCATCCCTCTTTGTAGCTATCCAGATTGACGTCAACAACAACCTCCTGAATATTACCTACTACATCAATGGATTGACTCGATGGATAATTCATTTGAAATTTCAATAACTCAAGTCCTAGTTGATTAAGGTTTAAAAATTTATCACGCTCGGCTGTTAGATTGTTATATGCAACCCGAATTCTATCCACATCAATGCCTTCGGCAAAACCATTTTGGTTGAGGGCTTTAGTGTTGCGAAGTAGTGTATCTAAACGCGCAATATTATTGGTGAATAATTCCGTCCGTTCTTTATTGATCAACACACCATAATAAGCCTTTGTCACTTGTTGCACGATCTGCTCTTTTGTCTGATCGGAAGTTTTAAGCGCCAAATCTTTGAACGTGCTGGCTGCCTGAAGACCCACAAGGTAGGAGCCGTTAAAAATCAGTTGATTGATAGATAAGCTTGCATTGCCGCTGCTTTTGCGCTGAAAAAAGTTTTGAGCTGCTAAAAGATCACCGTTTTGCGCTCCAGAGATAGTTGATGGAAAGAAGCTAAAACCACTAGTCGGGCTATCAGTATAAACACCAAAAAAACGCTGAAGCTTTTGGTTGTGAGCCAATGATACACTGCCCGAAATCTGCGGCAAGCCAAGACCAATGGTTTCCTTCACACGCGCTGTGGCTATGTATTCATCGATAGTTGCATTTTGAGCATTGATAGAATTTTTCAGCGCATATTCTATGCACTGCTCTAGCGTAAACGACTGTGTTGCCTGCTGGGCAAATGCGCCCGCAGATAATAACAGTATAAGTAAGAGTGGTAAAAATCGTTTCATAATTATTTGGGGATTGATTCTAGGTTCGTTATTTCCGATCTGTATTTCTGATAAAGTTTTTTTCCTTTTTCGGTGCACATGCCGTGTACAAAAAAATCGAAGATCTGCCAGTTCACTTCCACGAAATTGAATCGATCCTTTGGAAACACCTGGTCGTTGAATGAGCTTTCAATCATCACAAGTCTGGCAACGGCAATTATGTCTGGGTTAATCTCCGGGCGGAAATATCCTTCCTCAATTCCTTGCTTCAAATTGCGCACCATGCACTGCTGAATAAACTTTTCTTTAAACTCTTGCCACAAGTTCCACGCCTTGGGATGAAACTTCTGTAAATCAAACAGCAGGGAAGGATTCAATTCTTCCATGTCCTGCTTTAGTAAAATGGAAATCTTACTTAGCTCATCTACAGCGTTTTTTGAAATAGCCGTGATTGCTTCATACTGCCTCTTATCTTTTTCCAAAAACGCCTTTGACATCATCGTCACGAGTTCGTCTTT
>JANOLM010000099.1:0-7085 GCA_031419815.1 Bacteroidia bacterium | reverse complement strand
AGTACTAAAAGAAAAACAAAAATCTTTTTCATAGTGGGTTATGTCTTAGGGTGTATTTAATAAAGATCGTAATCATCAAGGGTAATCGCAAATTTTGTTGATCACAAACCAAAATCATATACTTGTTTGCAAAAGTGATTGTAAGGGTGGCAAATAATAACTCGCAAATCCTAAATCCTCGCATTGCCTTATCCCATTGACCTTATCCAAATTTTTTTATCTCGTGCCGACCGATAAATACATTAAATTCTGATTTTAAAATTTCAGTTTTGAAAAATTCAACATGATCCTTAACTTGTTCACATGAAGAAATTACTAATTATACCTATACTGTCATTCTCTTGCAATGCGCTGGATTCATTTGCGCAAACTATTAGCGATTCATTGCTTATTGATGGTCACTACAGAACATTTCAGTTTGCTAAGCCATCCACTAAAAAATCAGATGGTAGCTTAGTTTTTATTCTTCATGGTTCTGGCGGTAGCGGAAAAGACATGATGAAGGCAACCACCAAACTCACGCAAGAATCAGCAGCAGAAAATGTATTGCTTGTTTACCCGGATGGATATAAAAAATATTGGAACGAGTGTCGCAAGGCCGCCAACTCGCAGGCCAATCTGGAAAACATTGATGAAGCCGGTTTTTTCAATTCCATGATCCAATACTTTAAATCAAAATATTCCATTAGTGAACAAAAGGTTTTTGCCGTTGGAACTTCTGGTGGTGGGCACATGTGTTATAAACTAGCGATGACACTACCGGGGAAATTCAGAGCCGTTACAGCACTCATCGCCAATTTGCCTGATCTTGATAACTTTGATTGTACAGAAGCAAAAGTGCCGATACCAATCATGATCGTGAACGGTACTGCCGATCCACTTAATCCCTACAATGGTGGTATGATGCAATCCGGAAGTTTTATCATGGGCAATGTGCGCTCAACTGATCGTACATTTCAATATTGGGCATCGCTTGCCGGCTATACAGGCGAACCGAACAAAGAATTTATTCCTGATAATGATCCTGCAGATGGCAAAACCATTGAACGATACACCTATAAGAAAAAAGGTAGTGCAGAGGTGGTGTTGCTAAAAGTGATTGGTGGTAAACACAACTATCCAAGCGATATTGATGTACACGTGGAAGCGTGGGAGTTTTTTAAACGACAACTCTGAATCCGATTGAAGGAGTTATCAGTTAATTGGGACACTTAAGTTAAAGCTCCACTATTAACGATTAACTATTTTCTATTAACTTCTATCTAATTTCTATTAACTTCTATGGCAGGTAAAATAAAATCATCCAACGCGCTATTAAGTTTCATCATAGCTTCAATGTCCTTAACAGTACGCGGTGCAGAAACAGAAAGATGTTCGTGGCCTTCTTTCGTAAGTAAATAGTCGTCTTCAATACGCACAGCAATTCCCCACCACTTTTTATCGCAATTGGAATTATCAGGTATATAAATCCCTGGCTCGATGGTGATGATCATGTTCTCCCTGAGCACATCATAAGCTCCACGATCGTGCACATCCAACCCAATGTGATGGCAACATCCATGCGGATAATACATGTGTTTATCCGTTTCATTTTGTATGATGCCAAGTTCTTTCAATCCTTTATTAACAACATCACGGGTTGCTTTCGTTAATTCCTGTGGTGTTGTACCGGGCTTACAGATTTTCATTGCTTCTTCCTGCGCCTTCAAAACCAATTCGTAAATCTGCTTTTGTTCAGGTGTAAATTTTCCGTTGACAGGAATGGTGCGCGTAATGTCTGCAGTATATCCATGGTACTCTGCGCCCAAATCCATTAAGATCAATTCTTTTGACGTGATGTTGGGCTTATAGTTATCAATGTAATGTAGGATGCAACCGTTATGCCCTGCGCCCACAATGGAAGGATAACCTAAATCTTCCGCTTGATATTTTTTGAAGACAAATTCATGTATGCCTTGTATCTCGCGCTCTGACATGCCGGGTCTCATGGCCTTCATCACTTCCACTTGCCCTGCACATGAAATACGTACAGCTCTTTTTACCATTTCAACCTCTTCCTTTGTTTTGATGCCCCTGAGGTTGATCATTAAATCATCCAGGGCTTTGATGTCCAGGTTATTTTTTTGTGGCTCTATGTTGACTGTCAGATTATTTTTCTCAGGATAACTTACTTTCGTTTTAAACTGGGCAATAAGATCGTACAGATCGGAGGAGTCCCCGGGGTTGTTGCGAACATCATTTTCAAAATCAAAAAATAAAATCTTGTCAAATTTTTTAAAGTCAACACTATAGCGCTTAAATTCTTTGTTGTTAAAAGCTTGTTCAAATCCCAAAACATCTTTTACCCCTGCTTCACCCAATCTTCTGCCCGTCCACATTTCACGCAATTCGCTTTTTGGTTGAACGAAGAGTATCTCATCATATTGAATTCCATTGGCGGCAGACTGTTTTTCCTTAAACACAAACAAAACAGCATCGGGCTCCTTGTATCCTGTTAAATAGAAAAAATCCGGATCCTGATGATAGATATAATCCACATCATTGGCGCGGTTGCGCAAGGGGTTGGCAAAAAGGACGGCCACGGAATTTGTAGGCAGGCCTTCGCGCAACTTCTCCCTTCGTCCTTTGTGGAAATCCTTTGTTAGGAAATCCTTTGGAAGATCAGAATTTTGTGAAAATCCAACGGTGTTAATAAACAAGAGCCAGAAAACAAGAATCAGTTTCATGCAACACATATTTTTCCTAAATATCAATAATTCAGTCAACAAATTATTTGTTTTTAATCCCAGCAGACTTGTAAGTGTATGAATGGTAAGAAATAATGGCATCTCTAAATGCTGACAGGCGGAATGACGTGGTGAAGGGCAAGAGAAGGGTTAAACCATTTTCTCCAACACCACAAACTCTAACTGTTTTTTAGGTTGACCAAAGCGAGGATCGCTAAATGCAAAAGGCTTGTGCTCACCGGTGTTCGTATAACCATGTCGAACATACCAATCAATAAGTTCTTTGCGAACGGAGATGACGGTCATAAAAATAGACTTGCATGTTTGCCTTTTGGCTTCTTCTTCTGCAGCTTTCAACAAAATTTTTCCAATGCCTTTACTTTGTAAAAGAGGTTGAACAGTAAGCATGCCAAGATAAAGTTTTTCTTTTTCCTTGTGCAGCTCCACACAGCCCAGAATTTTTTTATCCTCAACATATTTCAATATGGTATAGCCGTGTTTGCCTATGATGTCTTCTTCAATCGCGGCAGCATCGGTGCGGGTGCCATCCAGTAAATCTGCTTCTGTCGTCCAGCCTTGACGGGATGAATCACCGCGATAGGCCGAGTTGACCAATTCATTCAACTCGGTCGCATCATTCGCAGTCGCAGGTAGGATTTCAAAACTCATTGGTCTTCAAATATACAGCTAGTGTAATGTTAATTGTAATTTGACGGTTAATCTTTGCGGAGGCTATCTGATTTTACAGTGACTTTTACGATTAACTATTAACATTTCACGGTTAACTTAACACTAGATAGGTTCGTTTTATAAAATCATCCACCTTTTGATGCGGATGCTACGTTTAAGTAGAAGGCCTTGTCATTTTAAGTTGGGTGACATGGTTGAGGCCAACAAGGGCAAGGTTTTTAGAGATGCATTGGGGTCTTTTCAGGAGATTAAAGACAAACTCTTTCTGATACTGGAAAAAATTGAGAAATTAGATACTTCAAAGGGCTAATACGGTTTGAATTACAGAGACTACGTAGCTTTCGGTAAAATGGAATCGTAAATTATTGAGTCATAAAGTATAAATATTCAAAAGTTAAGTTGTTTAAAGTAATGAGCGTAGTAGTATGAGAAGAAGGGCAAAGCTTTTAGTTTTTGTGGTAGCACTTGTAGGTGTTCTTGCTTTTTCCGTTCCCGGTGAAAGATATTTCGATATTGCTAAGAGCTTGGATATTTTTGCGACTCTCTTTAAAGAGGTCAATGCTTATTATGTAGACGATGTTGATCCTAGAAAATTAATCAGCACAGGCATCAATGGAATGTTGGAATCGCTTGATCCTTATACAGATTATATTCCCGAAGAAGATATTGAGGCATTTAGCATACAAACCACCGGTCAATACGCGGGCATTGGCGCCTTAATTGGCGTGGTAAATAGAAAAATTGTGGTAACGAATCCCTATGAAGGTTTCCCCGCTTACAATGCCGGTGTCAAAGTAGGCGATGAAATTATTGCTGTGGACGGAAAAAATGTGCAAGGAAAAGCCACATCAGAAACTAGCACCTTGTTGAAAGGAAAACCAAAAACAGAAGTAGAATTGGTGATAAGAAGAGAGGGAAAAAAAGAAGACCTGCATCTCAAAATCGTTCGGGATAAAATCAAGGTAACAAATGTGGTATATCAAGGTATAACAGATGGAGATATTGGCTACATTAAATTGGATGACTTTACTCCGGGTGCAGGAAAGGAAGTGGGAGAAGCAGTTATTAAACTAAAGGAAAAAGGAGCGAAGAAAATTATACTGGATCTGAGAGATAACCCGGGCGGCTTGCTGTTTGAGGCTGTGAATATTGTCAACGTGTTTATCCCCAAAGGTCTTGAGGTGGTCGCCACAAAAGGAAAGGTGCAGGAATGGAACAAGTCTTATGTCACACTCAATAATCCGGTGGATACTGAAATTCCACTGGCAGTACTCACTAGTTATGGCAGCGCATCGGCATCGGAAATTGTTGCAGGTGCCTTGCAGGATTACGATCGCGCAATTTTAATAGGACAAAAAACTTTTGGTAAAGGATTGGTTCAAACCACCCGTCAATTAGCATATAACGCCCAGCTAAAAGTTACCACTGCGAAATATTATATCCCAAGTGGTCGGTGCATTCAGGCATTGGACTACACCCATCGCAAAAAAGATGGTACGGTAGAAAAATTCGCTGATTCATTGAAGGTAGAGTTTAAAACAAAAGGAGGCCGCAAAGTATTTGATGGTGGTGGCCTTGACCCGGATGTTGCAATTAAGAATGAATCTTTAGGATCAGTAACAGAAGAGTTAATTACCAGCGGTTTCGTCTTTGAGTATGCAAACAGATATTGTGGTGAACACCAGGAAGTGCCTGCTACCATGAGAAATTTTAAATTAACAGATACTGAGTATACTAAGTTTTTAGCGTGGCTAAAAGACAAGAATTTCAAGTACTCTACCGAGTTGGAAAAGCAAACTGAAAAGCTAATTGAAGCGGCTAAGAGTGAGCGACATTATGATGAATTACAAATCCAACTTAACGCATTGAAAACAAAAATCGATCAGAATCACGCGTCTGACTTTATGCGATTTAAAGATGAGATTTCCAGAATTTTAGAAGGAGAGATTGCTTTTCATTACCGCCTTACAGCAGGCCAGTCTGAAATTTCTCTTGATAAGGAACCCGAAATCGTTCAAGCCCGCAAAATACTGTCGGAGCCCGCTGCCTATCGTAAATTTTTCTCGCTTAATTAATGGCTTTAATCCTAAGCCTTGAAACATCCACAACAGTTTGTTCAGCAGCTTTGCATCATGATGGAAATTTATTGGGAAGCAAAGAACTGCTTACACCGCAGTCAGCCTCATCTCAACTCGCTCCAATAATTGATCAACTCTTAAAGGATTCAAAAATCTCTTCCAAAGAAATCAATGCAGTTGCAGTAGCATCAGGCCCGGGCTCCTATACCGGTTTACGAATTGGAGTTGCAACAGCAAAAGGACTTTGTTTTGCCTTACAGATTCCATTAATCGCAATCAATACATTAGAGCTAATGGCATACCAAGTAGTTAATTCTTCCACTTCCCCCTCTCCGGAGGAGAGGGGGCAAGGGGGTGAGGTTTTACTTTGCCCCATGCTTGACGCCCGCAGAATGGAAGTCTATTGTTTACTTACCGATCTTAACTTAAATATTATTGAGCAGACCCAAGCAAAAATCATAGATCAAGAAAGTTTTAAAGAATGGTTAGATCGAAGAACAATTTTCTTCTTTGGTAATGGTGCAGATAAGTGCAAGGATATCATAAAACACATTAACGCAATATTTATCCAAGACATAAATCCATCCGCCTCCCAACTGGGAGAGATGGCATTTCAAAAGTTTATAAGAAATGAGGTTGAGGATTTATCCTCATTCGAACCTCACTATCTAAAAGAATTCATGATTAAAAAACCAAAAACAGTTTAAGCGTGTTGTAAAATATAATACAAGGCCTTCTCCCCTGAGAAGGTGGCCAAAAGGCCGGATGAGGTTATGGAAGAAATAGTAAACCGAGTAAGCAACAGTCAATTGATCACCTTCGACTTGGAAGAATTTTATACTCCAGGCGAGCGGGTGTTATTCGACATGAAAGATTTTCTTTTTCAAGGTATAATTCTGAAAGAAAAAGAATTTCGTGAGACAATAAAATCCCATAATTGGTCACAATACACAGGAAAGCATGTAGCAATCGCATGTTCTACAGATGCAATTATCCCTACCTGGGCTTTTATGCTGTTATCAATTGCGCTTCAGCCTTATGCAAACCGTGTAGTCTTTGGAAATTTAGCCGAATTGGAATCCCAACTTTTCTACGATTCACTTGCTGGAATAAATTGGGAACAATACCGCGATAAAAAAATGATCATTAAAGGATGTAGTAAAGTGGAAGTGCCTTTATCAGCATATGTAGAGGTAACAAATCATCTTAGATCAATAGCAGGTAGCATCCTGTTTGGGGAACCTTGTAGTACAGTACCTCTTTTTAAGAAAAAAGTGATCTGATTCACGTTCTGAAAGTCAGGCAGTTATGGTTCAATTCTCCAAAATTGGCCTGAATTGATAAAAATCTTTGCCGCAACTATTGCAGAAATCCTTCTAACGTTTACCTTTGCACTCCCAAAATGGATAAGGCAGGAAGTTTCGGTTGGAGACGGATAGCGGATGGGGAAGAGAGAGGAGATGATAGGATCCACAAATTGAGGAGGTTTCTAGAGTTTGCAGAGCGGAGGTTTTGCAAGGGGCTAGGGATTGGAATCAGTAACGTTCTTTGAATAGATGGAGATTGATAGCGGACCCGTGGTGCCCTGATA
>JANOLM010000098.1:0-21681 GCA_031419815.1 Bacteroidia bacterium | reverse complement strand
GGGTTTACGCAGGCAGCTGAAGTCATGAACGAACCATCCGTAACAAACACATTTTTGCAAGCATGCACCTGATTGTTTTTATTCAATACCGAAGTCTTAGGGTCTTTTCCCATGCGGGCCGTTCCCATTTCGTGAATACCCAAGCCAAGTCCGCGTTGTGTCTCTCTATCATGTGATCTAACGTTTTTCGCACCAGCTGCCTCCAGCATTTCGGCTGCATCCGCTGCCATGTCTTTGCGCATTTTATAATCGTTGTCTTTAAATTCTGTGTCGAACAACAAGGTGGGCAAACCGTACTTATCCTTCTTGTCTTTGTTGATGGTTACTTGATTGGAATGATCAGGCAATACTTCCCCGAAACCACCCATGCCAATATTCCACGCGCCCGGTGTGGCCGCTGCTTTTTTCAAATCTTCTCCAATGCTTAATTCTGCTACCAGACTTGACCAACTTTGTCTACTGCCGCCTCCTTGATAACCAAAGCCGCGCAGATAGTCGCGCTTGTCTTTGCCAATGTTCCGGAACCTGGGGATATAAATTCCGTTCGCTCTACGTCCTGAATAATACTGATCCTCAAAGCCTTCCATCTGACCACTGGCACCAACACCCAAATGGTGATCCATAATGTTGCAGCCAAGCTCACCACTGTCATTTCCAAATCCATTGGGGAACCTGTTAGAAATTGAGTTCATCATAATGAAAGCTGAACCCATGGTGGAAGCACACAGAAAAATTACTTTTGCAAAATATTCTGCCGTCTGTCCAGTCTCAGAATCCAAGACTTTCACACCAGTTGCTTTGCCTTTTTTCTCATCATAAATTAATTCATACACGATTGAGTTTGCACGCAGTGTCATATTGTTTGAACGTTCTGCCGATGGAAGTGTGCACGCGTTGCTGCTAAAATATCCGCCATACGGACAACCACGGCTACACAGGTTTCTGTATTGACATGATCCGCGTTGCGGACTATTATTATGTGCAAGCGGCCCTGTAGCGTGAGCTACCCTGCCAATGGTGAGCAAGCGGCCGAACTTGTCCATCATCGATTTTTTTAATTCCTTTTCCACGCAATTCAATTCCATGGCTGGAAGAAACTTGCTGTCGGGCAGGTGTGCAAGATTCTCTGTCTGTCCACTAATGCCTGCAAAAGTTTCTACATATTCATACCAGGGGGCAATTTCTTTGTAGCGCACTGGCCAATCGATGGAGATGCCGTCTTTTGCATTGGCTTCAAAATCTAAATCACTCCACCGATAGCTTTGACGGCCCCACGTAAGCGAACGGCCACCCACGTGATAGCCTCTCATCCAATCAAAACGCTTTCCTTCTTTTTCTGTATAGGGATTTTCAATGTCGTTGACGAACCAATGCTTAGTTGCCTGATTTGTGGTATAGCCTGTGCGATGTTGAACACTTTGCTTTTCTAAATCTTCTTGCGTGGGTCTGCCTCCATTTGGTATCTGCCACGGATCTTTTGTAGCCGTTGGATAATCCGGATGTTTAACATCGCGGCCACGCTCAAGCACCAATGTCTTGAGGCCTTTTTCTGAAAGCTCTTTCGCAGCCCATCCTCCACTGATACCTGTACCGACAACGATCGCATCGTAGGTGTTTTGCTCTTGTGCGTTAATATTAAGATTCATCTTTAACAGAATTTTAAGGAACCAAAATACGGTTTTTTAGAAGACATCCTATCCATTTAATCCCCGAAGTCCCAGATTATTTTAGGAGTGGTTAATTTCATCTCTTAGTTTTCTAGCCGACTTTTTTGGATTAGGTTTCAATAGCCAATTTTAAAAATTAAGCCTCTTATTTTTGATGATTTAGTTGATAAAAGATCTAAGGAAATTTAATGGCATCCTAAAACTTCCTACCTTCCTACTTATGAAAAAACCCTCTTCCTTCGGATTTGCTTTTGTTGCCGCCTTAGGCGGTTTTCTTTTTGGTTTTGATACGGCTGTTATATCGGGCGTTGAAAAGTCGATTCAACAACTATGGTCACTTGATGATTTTTGGCATGGCTTTACAGTGGCATCCGCCCTTATCGGAACGGTAATCGGTTCCATGGTAGCGGGTAACCCTGCTGAAAAGTATGGTCGCAAAAGGGTGTTGCAAGCCATTGGTCTTCTCTACTTGGTAACCTCGTTGGTAACGGCACTAACGTCTTCATGGATTCCCTTTCTTCTCTTCCGGTTTCTAGGCGGTGTTGGCGTTGGTGCTTCTTCCGTGGTTGGCCCAATGTATATTTCAGAAATTGCCCCTGCACATTCCAGAGGACGGATGGTCGCCTTGTTTCAGTTCAATATTGTGAGCGGCATCCTCATTGCCTTTATTTCAAACTACCTGCTATCAGGAATTGGAGAAGATGCGTGGCGCTGGATGCTTGGCGTGCAAGCCATTCCTTCACTTTTCTTTTTTGTCATGGTATTTTTTGTTCCTGAAAGTCCGCGTTGGTTAATTAAACAATCTCGCAAAGAGGAGGCAAAGGATGTACTTCATAAAATTGGCGAGCCTGAAGTTGAAAAAACATATGGGTTGATCGCTCAGTCATTGAAAATTGAAGAGGGTTCTTCATCCGAAAATCTATTTACGAAAGCTTATCGCAAACCAATTCTATATGCTGTAGTTCTTGCCATGTTCAATCAACTGGCAGGCATTAACGCTATTATGTATTACGCTCCACGCATTTTTGAAATGACAGGATTGTCAAAAGATACAGCGTTACTACAGTCTGTTTCCATTGGACTTACAAACATGATTTTTACATTGTTGGCTATTTCTGTAATCGATAAGTTTGGTCGGAAAAAACTTCTGATTATTGGTTCCTTTGGAATGATCGCATCGCTAGGGCTCGTTGCCAGGACTTTCTATACACAGGATTTTGGAGGATACTCCGTGATGATTTATCTGATTGGATTTATTGCCTTTTTCGCATTTTCACAAGGAGCTGTTATCTGGGTTTTTATTTCAGAAATTTTTCCTAACACCGTTCGAGCAAAAGGTCAGGCTCTGGGAAGCTCAACGCACTGGGTGATGGCGGCTATCATCTCGTGGACATTTCCCATCTTGGCAGAGTCTTCTGAACTTGGCGGAGCTTACGCATTTACATTGTTCAGTGTTATGATGGCCTTACAATTGATTTTCGTCTGGAAGGTATTGCCCGAAACGAAAGGAAAATCGCTTGAGCAAATCCAAACGTTGGTTATTCATTAGGCTGAGCTAATGCTGCTTCAATCTTCATTTTATAGCCCAATTGTGCCATTAATTGTTCGCAATCCTCCCACAGCAGGCCAAAGTTATTTACATCAGCCAGACCTAATTTTCCTAGTACATTTCTAATTTCTGGTTCACTTCCTGGTTCAAATCCACCTTCCAAAATGGCGTTTTCAGACCAGCTTACAAGCTGTGAAAGACTTAATTGGTGGGTCATATAACCCAGCAACTGTTTTGCAATGTATTGCTTTGTCACAATCATAATTTACGTTTTTACATGTCCCTTATCAATCGGAAATTTTTCATGGATTTCAACCTGGATAAAATCAACTGCTTCCTTCACAGATTTCTTGATCACTTTTATATTTTCGGGAAGTGGCGTTATCAAATCAAAATAATGAGTTGGCTCATTTTGAAGTAGGATCCTAAAATCAGGTTTAATTCCTAATTTTTTTATTAATGGAGTGCCTGAGTATCCAGCCATGTCTAAAAATAAAAAATCCCGATCAAATTGACCGGGATTTTGATTGAAGATTTGTTGAGATTAATTTTTGCCCATCTTGTCCATCTCTTTGTTAAAGGTGTCCTTGAACTTCTCATAATCGTAATCGATTTTAAGACGATCATCCTTAGAAAGACGTTCGTTGTACTTGGCCACTAACTCATCCGCTGAAAGCTCGATTGCGACATAGGTCTTATAGTTTCCATCTTTTGTCTGAACTAATTTCTCGCAGATGGTGCGTACACCGCTCAACGTTTGGTCCACTACTTCACGGTTAAGGCTTTCAAAGCGTTGCTCAAGCTCTTCCTGTCTGTTCAACTCACGTGAGTTGACGTAGTTATCAGTTACAGTCTTAACTGTGGTGTTGATGGCCTGGGCAAGTTCGTTGCGTGCGTTGGTCAACGCCTTTTTCTTTGAGGTTACCTGATCCATACTTTCTCCTATGGAGTTTCCTCTGAATACTTTGTTATTGGTGAAGAAGTCTGGCCCTGAGCATGGAACCGTTACTTCTCTTTCACCCGCAGGGGTCTTTTCTTTGCTTTTGCAACCGCTGATCAACACAGCAGCAGCCATCAAAACTACAAACGATACATTCATTAACTTTTTCATATTTGGGATAAATTTGGTTAAGCAATTTAACTATTGCAATTATAAGGCCAACCGCAAGCAACCTTATTTTGATAATATTATGACGATTTTATCATTGATTTTGCCTGCTATTGTAAAATAGAATTTAAAATTTCAGGCATTTTTTCCTTTTCAAGCGTTTCCAGAGATTTATTGTAAGCTTCCTGGCTCGCCCGCTCAAAATCAAGACTATACCCTTTTACGCGGTCAAGTGTAGTGGCATAAATTTCTCTGTTGTCCTTTAAACTCACTACTTTAATCACAGAGGTTACATATGAAATATAGATGCTCCCTGATACAGCACCTTTTTCAGAATCCGAGCTGACATCCACCCACAACTCCGCCTTTTCCCTGACTTCTGTAAGCTCAAATCCGGAGTTGGTTAAAAAATTCTTCAACTTATTCGAGAGCTGTTGATTACTTCTGTTATTTCCCAAACTCTTTTCGGCTGCCGTTATATACACCAGCGGACGATGTACTTTTAAAAGAATATTTGTTTTCGGGACAATTGATTTCTGAGCCACCAACTTATAAATATCCGATGGATTTTCGCCAGCAAAACTCAAGAGGTTTACTTTTACGCCCACTGTTTGCTCCAAATCGCGTGAACTGATTTTTGTAATTAACATTTTAGACTGACCACTGACATCGGTTTTATAGTAGGGAAATACATCTCCTGATCCTTTTTCAAAAGCAGCGCTTAATGGCAAATCCATTATTGTTTTTTTTCCATCCTTGTAAAATGCTTTGACCAACACGGTCTGACCACTTTCGGCTATTCTACGATTGACTACTATTTCTGAAGGCTCTGCACTAAGCTGTATTTTATCCAGCAATTGTTGAATGTTGGCATAAATTTCATTGGTTAATAATATCTCCTTTCCTTCAAATTCCAAACGGATTGGTTCTGCCAGGTATTTTTCGATAGAGCGAAACCCCTGAAAGTAAAATCCCAATGCTTGAACATTTTCACCTGATCGTTCTGATTGTTTTGCTTTTGTAAAAAAGTCTAAGGCCAGCGTTACGGCATTTCGCTTTTGTTCGTCCTTGATTTCTTTATACCGTTGTTTGGACAGGCGATAATACACCCAATAATTTCGGTCATCTTGCCAGGCATCTACTTGCTCAAATTCTTCTATCTCATCAGCGGCCGTGGTGTTAATGATCTGCTCGTATTTTTCCTGAAATTCTTTATTGGCATCAATCTGACTCAAAACAGAAGTGGAGGAAACATTGACTTTTATCTCAGAAACCATGTCCTCCAACGCACTTTGCTTTGCCGACTGAATATAATTATTGATACCATCTTTATTGCTGTGACCAACTCCTACGTAATAACCATCTTGATAGGGTTTCGCGTTTAACCATGCTGGCTTAGCGTTCTGCAAGTCTGTTTTAAGACTTGTGTTGGTAAGGGATGGGCTACAACCCACTAAGAGGAGTAAAAGAACAGGTATTTGCTTCACAGAATGATTTAATTATTTGATTGTTTTATTAAAGCTACCTAAAGCTACTTCTATGCCAAAAATGCAACAATCTTGCGATATCTTATCCATATTTTATGAAGAGTTTAGCCACATAGCGTTTGGCAAAGCAGTCTATATATTCGACAAAATCCAAAAGCAAAAGCAATCCGTTACGATGATACGCGAACAATCTTACTTGATACTTTTCCTTACTTGATTCATTTTTCCATTAACGATGACAAGCATATCATAATCATTTCAGCCGTACTAAGCACTTCCAGAGATCCAGAAATAGACCGAATCTAAATCTTTGCATATATCCATAAACTAAACTTTGTGAGTAGTAGATCTCCTATACAGATTAAGGAGAACAAGAAAAAACCCGGCAAAAGCTGGGTTCTCAATTCAAATTTCTTTAGGTTATTCTCTTAATCCCCTCCCCTTACTTCAACGTCATATGAACTAAGAACCGCTCCAAAATACTCACGGTTCATTCTGGCAATATTTGTAAGGCTAATCCCCTTAGGGCATTCTGCTTCGCAGGCACCTGTATTCGTGCAAGCACCAAAACCTTCGGCATCCATTTGAGCCACCATTTTTTCTACGCGCTCTTTTTTCTCAGCCTTGCCTTGTGGAAGCAATGCAAATTGAGAAACTTTTGCACTCACAAAAAGCATTGCGGATGCATTCTTGCAGGCTGCTACACATGCCCCACAACCAATACAGGTTGCTGAATCAAAAGCTTCATCTGCTATCTTTTTAGGAATGGGTATTTCATTGGCATCGGGAACGCCTCCTGTGTTAACAGAAACATAACCACCAACTTGTTGGATGCGATCAAATGCTGTGCGGTCGACCACAAGATCACGAATAACCGGAAAAGCTTTTGCTCTCCAGGGTTCAACGGTGATCGTCTGCCCATCTTGGAACGAACGCATATGCAATTGACAAGAGGTAGTCTGTAGGGGGCCATGAGGACGGCCATTGATATACAAACTGCACATTCCACAAATGCCTTCCCGGCAATCGTGATCAAATGCAATAGGCTCTTCTCCTTTCTTCACGAGTGATTCATTCAACACATCTATCATTTCCAGAAATGACATGTCTGATGAAACATGATCGTGTTGATAGGTTTTGAACGCGCCTTTGCTCTCTTTACTTTTCTGTCTCCAGACTTTTAACGTAATCTTCATAGCAGTTAATAGTTACAAGTTAATAGTTAACCGTTAGCAGAATTTACTATTAACGATTAACGATTAACTATTTATTTATAGCTCCGTTGTGTCAATTTAACATTCTCAAATCTCAGTTCTTCCTTGTGTAATTCTTCCGGTTGATTTTCACCTTTATATTCCCAAGCGGACACGTACGTAAATTCATCGTCTTTGCGCATCGCTTCTCCATCGGGCGTTTGAGATTCTTCACGGAAGTGACCACCACAAGATTCGGAGCGGCTCAAGGCATCATCAACCATCAATTCCCCCAACTCAATAAAATCTGCAACGCGTCCTGCCTTCTCCAGTTCCTGATTTAATTCATTTGCTCCACCCAGAACGTTTACATTAGACCAAAACTCTTTCTTTATGTCTTGAATGATTTTCTTAGCTTTCTTAAGACCTACTTCACTTCGCGACATGCCACAATATTCCCACATGGTAAGTCCTAACTGACGATGAAATTCATCTACCGTTTTCTTTCCTTTAATGTTGATCAATTTATTAACAGTAGCATTTACGGTATCAATTGCTTCTTTAAAAGCAGGATGATCAGTACTTATTTTATCGTTCCAGCCAATGTTGGCGAGGTAATCGCCAATGGTGTATGGAATTACAAAATAACCATCAGCCAAACCTTGCATGAGGGCGCTGGCACCTAGCCGGTTTGCTCCATGATCGGAGAAATTGGCTTCGCCCAACGCATATAACCCCGGCACTGATGTCTGCAGATTATAATCTACCCAAAGACCACCCATGGTGTAATGCACAGCAGGGTAAATCATCATCGGCCCTTTATACGGATTCTCACCTGTGATCTGTTGGTACATATCAAACAGGTTGCCGTATTTTGCCCGGATCGTATCTTCTCCATCACGTTTAATGGCATCTGTGAAATCCAGGAACACAGCCAAACCAGAGCCCACCCCTCTGCCTTCATCACACATCTGTTTAGCATTTCTAGAAGCAACATCGCGGGGAACAAGGTTTCCAAATGATGGATATTTTCTTTCTAAGAAATAATCACGCTCCGATTCCGGAAGGTTCATGGCATCTTTTGACTTGAGACCCGGCATCGCTTTTTTAGGAACCCACACCCGTCCATCATTTCTCAACGACTCCGACATCAGCGTAAGCTTCGATTGATGATCTCCAGAAACAGGAATACAAGTTGGATGGATCTGAGTAAAGCATGGGTTACCAAATAAGGCTCCTTTCTTGTGTGCTCTCCAAGCTGCTGTTACATTACAACCTTTTGCGTTAGTTGAGAGAAAGAAAACATTTCCATAACCACCTGTACACAAAACCACTGCATGAGCGCTGTGTGATTCTATTTTTCCAGTTACCAGGTCGCGTGTGATAATGCCCCTTGCTTTTCCATCCACAATCACAACGTCCAACATTTCTGTGCGATTGTACATTTTCACTTTGCCATTGGCAATTTGCCTGTTCAATGCGCCATATGCGCCAAGCAATAATTGCTGTCCTGTTTGGCCTCGGGCATAGAATGTTCTGGAAACCTGGGCTCCACCAAAAGAACGGTTGGATAGAAGCCCACCATATTCCCGGGCAAAGGGAACACCTTGCGCCACGCATTGATCAATAATACTTACACTGGTTTCTGCCAGACGGTAAACATTTCCCTCGCGTGAACGATAGTCACCACCTTTGATAGTATCATAAAAAAGACGGAACACACTGTCACCATCATTCTGATAGTTCTTCGCTGCATTAATACCACCTTGCGCGGCAATGCTATGCGCCCTTCGCGGACTATCCTGAAAACAAAAAGCTTTTACGTTGTACCCTAATTCACCCAATGAAGCTGCGGCAGATGCCCCTGCCAAACCTGTGCCCACCACAATAACATCATACTTTCTCTTGTTGGAGGGGTTAACGAGCTTCAGGTTGAATTTATGTTTTGTCCACTTCTCCGCTAATGGTCCTTCCGGAATTTTTGAGTCGAGCTTCATAACTATTGATAGGGTCTATTTGGTTCTCACTTAAAAAACATCAAAATAGGAATCAAGGCAAAGAGCGATGGCACAATGATCGCGAAAGCTTTTCCTACGAAGTTAATAACAGGGTTGTACTTCATATGGTTTAGTCCAAGCGTTTGAAATGCGCTGGTAAATCCATGCCAAAGGTGAAAAGACAGAGCCACCATACACACCACATACAATCCCACATACCAATCCTTAGAAAACCAGTAGGCCACCACATTATATAAGTCCTTCACTTCTTTACCATCATAAGTTTGAACGGGCATAGTGCCAAAGTGAGATCGTGCATAAAAGTGCTGAATGTGAACCACCAGAAAAATTAAAATGATAGTGCCGAGTATTCCCATATTTCGGGAAGACCAAATTGCTGATTTATTAACAATTGCGTATCCAACTTTGCCCCTGGCTTCCCGATTTCTTTTCGAAAGCACAATGGCCCAAACAATGTGCACCAGGATTAAAGCAAAGTTTACTTTTGAGATTATTTGAATGAGCGGGTTCGTACCCATAAATTCAGCATAGGTATTAAATGCTTTACCACCATCGTCTTTCAAAAGTTGGAGATTGCCTGCCAGGTGAGCAACTAAAAACAGGATAAGGAAAATGCCCGTGAGGGCCATTAAAAGTTTTCTTCCAAGTGTACTGGAGAAGAGTTCTATGAACCATTTCATAAGTAGGCTTTGCGTGTTTTACAACGGAACCAAAAATAGTTCGCAAAGCTTTACCAAACAATTCAGCTTGCATTTCATTTGAAGCAAGGGGCTTAGTTCACTTCTCTTATGAAATCATCTATCCCTCTCCGTAGTGGAGAGGGATAGGAAATTGTGCTGCCTGATGGCCTTAAGGTGAGCTAAGAAAAAAAAGGGATTTAAAACAGCTTGATCAGAGCAACAATTCAAACAGAACTATTACAAAAGTTATTGCGGCAACCATTATCAGTAGAAACCATTCTCTTTTTCCAAAGGTTACTACTTTGTTGATGATCTTTTTCATAAGGGTATTGTAGAGCTTTATAAGCTTCTTACCCTTAAACAAAACATGCACCCTTATTATATTTTATTGATAATCAATGCTTTAATTATTAAGGCAGGCACTCAAAATTCCACTTTTAAGACGTTAATCCCGATTTGGGATGGAATTTGATTCAAGATTATTCTATAAATTGCATGAACATTTTAACGACACTCATTGAAAACGAAACAGGATCAGACTTCAGCTAAAACCAAGAAATGGGCAATACCCGGGCAGCCTATGTCTATTGAAGAATTTCAAAATGGGATAAAAAAAGCTGAAACAGGATCGTTTCATACAATAGAAGAATCACAATCCATAGTTAAAGAATGGAGGAAAAAAAGAAACTCCAGGTAAGGATTTCCAGAGAATTTATCTTAGACCTTGATGATGTTTTCAAATATGGCGTTGAAGTGTTTGGCTTCAAGCAAGCTACCTTATATGAGGATCATATTTGGGATTTAATAAAGACCCTTTCCACCAATTATCATTTGTTCCCAGAATGCCGTCATTTGCCTACGCATTCTAGAATGTATAGATGGATAATTTTGGATGCTCACCTGATCATCTATAGGATTAAAAGCCACGAAGTTCAAGTACTGCGCTTGTTGCATGTAAAAAGGAGTATAACAAAAATCAAAGCTTCGGGCAAGATTAAACCAATTTGAGCATACCTCTGTTCTTTCCTCGCCAGGAATAAATCATTCCAAATATTTTTAAAAATGTTTATACATTTAAACTCGACAACCCACTGATCACTTTTCTCTATGTATTTGATCTTCGATACAGAAACCACTGGTATTCCGCGCAATAAAAATGCGCCCATCACCGACCTTGACAATTGGCCTCGATTGGTGCAAATTGCGTGGCAACTGCATGATAATAAAGGCAAGCTGATTTCTCAAAGTTGTTTTATTATCAAGCCGAATGGTTTTGATATTCCATTTAAAGCTGAGCAAGTCCACGGCATTTCCACCAAGAGGGCTTTGGAAGAGGGTCATGATTTAAAAAAAGTATTTGACCTGTTCGCCAAAGACTTGGATAAGACAAGTGTACTGGTTGGCCACAATATTGAATTTGACATTAACATTATTGGTGCAGAGTTAATCCGCGAGTCGCGGGGCACGGAGCAATTTCTAGCTCTTGAAAAAGTAGATACGGGATTAATTTCAATAGATTTCTGTCAGTTGAAAGGTGGCTTGGGTGGCAAATTGAAAATGCCCCGCCTTACTGAATTACACGAAATACTTTTTGGTGAAAGTTTTATAGACGCTCACGATGCATCGTATGATGTAGCAGCAACAGCACGATCTTTTTTTGGTTTGGTGGGTAAAAAAGTAGTAAGACCTTTTGACTCCACACCTATTGAAGAAATTGAATATGAGGAGCCCAACCTGGAAGCCGGTAACTCCTCAAAGCGCGAAAAAGAAAAATCTACCAATCGTTCTGGTAAAGAAGGTACCAATACACTTTCTGATAAGCCATTTTACCATCTTCATGTTCATTCACAGTATTCCGTTTTGCAAGCTGTGCCAGATGTGATAGAGTTAATAGCCAAGGCAAAGAACCAAAACATGACAGCCATTGCCATGACCGACTTTGGTAATATGTACGGTGCCTTCAAATTTGTGAGCGAGGCTCTGAAGCATAATATTAAACCCATTGTGGGTTGTGAGTTCTATGTTTCCGAGGAAAGGAAAAAACTGAAGTTCACAAAAGACAATCCTGATAAGCGTTACAATCAGGTTTTACTGGCCAGGAACAAAGCAGGGTATCAGAATTTAGCCAAATTAAGTTCCATTGGTTTTATCGAAGGTCTTTACGGAATTCATCCACGCGTTGACAAAGAGCTAGTCACTCAATATAAAGAAGGTATAATCGCAACAACAGGCGGGCTGAGCAGCGAAGTGCCCTATCTTATTTTGCACGTAGGTGAAAAGCAGGCCGAAGAGGCTTTCAAATGGTGGCATCAATTGTTTGGAGATGATTTCTATATTGAGCTGAATCGCCATGATATGCGTGAAGAAGATCGTGTAAATGAAACTCTTCTGAAGTTTGCTGATAAATATGGAGTAAAATATTTTGCCGCCAACGAGTGCTATTATCTGGAGAAAGAAGAATCCAATGCGCACGATGTTCTCTTGTGCATTAAAGAAGGAGAATTTCAATCCACACCAATTGGTTCGGGCCGTGGCACTCGCTATGGATTGCCCAACAATCAATTTTATTTTAAGTCACAGGACGAGATGAAGTCACTCTTCCATGATTTACCCAAGGCTATCGAAACCATCAGCGAGATTGTTGAGAAAGTTGAGAAATATGAATTGAAGCGTGATGTGCTTTTGCCGAAGTTTACCATCCCTAAAGAATTTAAAACGGAAGATGATTACCTCAAGTATCTCACGTATGAGGGAGCGAAGAAAAAATATCCTGAACTCACCCCTGAAATTAAAGAGCGAATTGATTTCGAGTTAGAGACAATAAAAAAGACCGGTTACCCTGGCTATTTCCTGATCGTACAAGATTTTACTTCCAAGGCCCGTGAGATGGGCGTATCGGTTGGGCCTGGTCGAGGATCGGCTGCAGGCTCTGCCGTTGCCTTTTGCGTTGGAATTACCAACGTTGACCCTATTGCCTACAATCTACTGTTTGAACGTTTCTTAAATCCAGACCGGGTATCACTTCCTGATATTGATATTGACTTTGATGATGAAGGCCGCGATAAGGTATTAAAATATGTGATTGAAAAATACGGCCACAACCAGGTTGCCCAGATCATTACCTACGGCACGATGGCGGCAAAATCTTCCATTCGCGATTGTGCACGGGTGATGGAACTACCTCTTAGCGAATCGAACATATTGGCAAAGATGATCTCTGAAAGAGTTGGCACAACCCTGGAAAAGGCATTCGAAGAAAATAAGGAACTGAATGATATTCGTAAAGGCACTGATAAAAGAGCCGAGGTATTAAAACAAGCAGTTGTGTTGGAGGGTTCACTGCGAAATACCGGAACTCATGCTTGCGGTGTAATCATTACACCAGATGATTTGACCAAGTTCGTTCCAGTTTCTACTGCAAAAGATTCGGATATGCTGGTCACTCAATTCGACAACAGCGTGGTGGAAAGCGCAGGTATGTTGAAGATGGACTTCCTTGGTCTCACCACCCTTACCATAATAAAGACGGCTTTAAAAAATATTAAGAAGAGAAAGGGAATTGACATTGACATTGATAAAATTCCACTCGATGACGTAAAGACCTATCAACTTTATCAAAAAGGTGACACTACCGGTACCTTCCAATTTGAATCGGATGGCATGCAGAATTATTTGCGTGGGCTGAAGCCGGATAAGTTTGAAGACCTCATTGCCATGAACGCATTGTATAGGCCAGGCCCCATGGAGTACATACCTAACTTCATTGCACGCAAACATGGCCGGGAGCAAATCAAATATGACTTACCCGAAGTAGAAGAATATTTGAAAGACACGTATGGCATTACGGTATACCAGGAGCAAGTGATGTTGCTTTCGCAGAAGCTTGCCAATTTCTCCAAGGGCGATGCCGATGTGTTGCGTAAAGCAATGGGTAAAAAGCAAAAGGACGTTCTGGACAAGATGAAAGACAAATTCATTGCAGGATGTAAAAAGAATAATCATGACGAACGTGTAGCAGAAAAAATCTGGAAAGACTGGGAGGCGTTTGCACAATATGCCTTCAATAAATCGCACTCTACTTGCTATTCATTGGTTGCCTACCACACAGCCTATTTGAAAGCCAACTTTCCAGCGGATTATATGGCTGCTGTATTAACACATTCTCAAAATAATCTGGATAATGTCACCTACTTTATTGAGGACTGCCGCAAGCAAGGCATTGAAGTGCTAGGCCCTCATGTGAATGAATCGGGTGTCTTTTTCGAAGTAAACAAAAATGGTCAAATTCGTTTTGGCCTGGGGGCTATCAAAGGTGCAGGAGAAGCTGCTGTTGAAACCCTCATTCAAGAACGCGATACACATGGTTCCTTCAAAGATATTTTTGACTTCGCAAAACGATTAAGCCAACGGTCTGTAAATAAAAAAACATTTGAATGCCTGGCTCTTTCGGGAGCTTTTGACTGCTTCCCAGAATATCACCGAAGACAATATATTGCCGCCAAGGAAGGTGATATTTCGCTCACAGAAAAAGTGATCCGGTATTCCACTAAAATGCAGCAGGATTCTCAAAGTGCACAGGCCAGTTTATTTGGTGAGTCTACCGGAACGGCCATGCCTGCCCCGAAGATAGATCCGATAGAGCCCTTTAGTGAAATTGAAAAACTTCATTTTGAAAAGGAGGTTGTAGGCGTTTATATTTCCGGACATCCATTAGACAATTTTAAATTCGAGATCGATACCTTTTGCAATACACCGGTTAATACACTTACCGAGTTGGAGGGAAAAGAAGGTAAAGAATGTAAAGTGGGTGGTATTGTTGCTTCCGTGGAGCATCGAATGACAAAAACCGGCAGACCATTTGGCAAGCTTATTCTGGAAGACTATACTGGTAAAGGCGAGTTCATGTTATGGAGCGATGATTACTTGAAATATAAATCCTTCTTAATGCCAGGACTATTTTTATTTATTGAAGGAAACATTCTAAGAAAAAGTTGGGGCGAACAAAACCTGGAATTCAAAATCCGAAATATTGATTTGTTGAATGAACTTGCCACAAAACGAGTTCAAGGATTGGCGTTGCGCTTTCCGGTGCAATCGGTTACAGGAGATTTCATCAATATGCTTGAGAAATTATGCAAAAAAAATACCGGCAATGCTGCTTTGCGCATGTATTTGAAAGATGATTTTGAATCCATACAGACAGAGCTTCTATCCCGGTCGAACCGGATCAAACCCAGCAATAGTTTTATAAAAGAGCTGAAAAAACTAGGAGAAGTAGGTGTAGTCACAGACAAACTGGAAGTGCGCTGGCTAACTGAACAAGCCGTTAAGCCTGCGCTGTCACTAAATACTGAAGTTGGAACAATTTCTTCTAGCTTTGTGTTGGACTTAGTAGAATCTTAAAACGATATAAATAACATGGGAAAAACGGTAGAACTTAATGATGCGAATTTTGACGAAACTCTCAAAAGTGATAAACCAGTCTTAGTTGACTTTTGGGCAGAATGGTGTGGACCTTGTAAAATGATTGGGCCTCTTGTAGAAGAGTTGGCCGCAGATTATGAAGGCAAAGCCGTGATTGCAAAACTAAATGTGGATGAAAATCCTCTTGTAACTGCTCGTTTTGGAGTTCGCTCCATTCCTACACTTTTAGTATTTAAGAATGGTCAGGTGGTTGATAAACAAATAGGCGCAGTGCCAAAATCTGTTCTTTCGCAAAAAATAGAAGCACAGGTTGCATAATAATCTGAAAATTAGCCGATTTGAAAATTAGCCAATGATAAATGCCATTGGCTAATTTTTTTTACATTCACTCCGTCATTGACCAATCCCTGGCATCTTGAGCACTGAAAATTTATCCAAACGTTATCCGCGTCAACTATCTGCTGGTGCAAATAACATTGTGATTGCCCTTTCAGAAAACGAGGTCGCAAAAATTTATGAAGGTGATACTCGCTCGGACATAGGCTCCGAAGCGGAGAAAATGAAATTTGCCAACAGTATCAATGGACTGGTCGCCCAATTTGTCAGAATAGATTTCGATGAAACAAACAATTGGGAACGGCTTGTAATAGAAAGACTTTACCCAATGGACTATCGAAGTCAGGAATTTGAAAAACGGACATTATTAGTGGAAGTCTTTGAAGATGAATTGAAAGAGTTGCACAAAAAAGGATTTGTTCATCGTGATTTAAACCGCCCATCCAATGTTCCTGGCCAGCGTTATGATAATATCTTTCTTACGGATAAAGGAATACGACTAATTGACGTTGGTATCTCCGCATTGATTTCTCAGGTTGGAAAAAGTCTCTTCGAGCGCTATGTTATAGAAGAATTAAAAGAACTGGAAGAATTTAAAAAGTTTTTTTTAGAGCGCTAAAGTTTTCTAAGGTTACAATTTCTTCAACCTCTCTACCATTTCAAAAACTGCGGGGCAAACTAATGTATTCTTGTGGGTGAGTTCCATAATCTGTACCATTTTCTTCCTATTGGTGTGTGGGTATTCGCGGCAAGCCTTGGGCCGGTCTTCATATACTGAACAATAGTTTTCGGAATCTAAGAATGGACATGGGGAGGATTTTAAAACATAGTCTTTGTCTTCATCTATTCTCAGATATTTTTCTATAAAATCTCCCGGCTTCATCTTCACGGCTCTGGCCACACGCTCAATATCGATTTGATAAAAGATAGGGCTGGTGGTTTTACAGCAATTAGCGCACGCTAAACAATTGATTTCTTCAAAGACCTCGTCATGCACAACATGAAAAATATCGTCCACTTTACGAGGATCTTTCTTCTTTAGGCTGTGAAGAAATTTTTTGTTCTCCGCAGATTTGTTTTTTGAAATATTTTTAAAGCGGTCTAAATCCATTTTTTAATTTGCTTCTAGTCACTGGCTTCTTGCTGCTAGTAAATTCAGTCTGATCGAACTAGTAGCTCGAAGCTAGCAGCTATTTCTTACTTAATTTGCGATTGCTCGTATTCCTTCGTCAACTTTCTAATAATCTCCCCCATTGGTAAAATACTTTTCACATGCTCTATTGCTGGGCCGGCACACCACACTGTTTTATAAGTAGCACCGAAGGCAGCTTTCTCAACAGCTTTCATTCCGCGAAAAGCGATCACCATCTTTGCGTATTTTTTCAACGTTTTATTATTATTTAAAATCCATTCCAAAAAATTAGCTTTTGTACCAAGTTCTTGCACATAGGGCGTGTTGATCACAGTGAGCGGAGAGCCTGAAAGTTTATTCGTTCTCACAATATCCTTTTCCCCATACTCTACCATCGCCTGTTTATATTCAGGGGAAATGTTGGCTTCTTCGCAAGCAATGAAAATTGTGCCAACCGATGCCCCTGCTGCACCCCACTCCATTACGTTCTTCAGGTCTATGCCGTTTGCAATACCGCCCGCAGAAATAATGGGTATGCTACAATTTTTACTCAACAATGTAACAAGCTCTTGTGGATCAATATTGCCGGCATGGCCACCCGCCCTTGAATTAACTGCAATGATTCCATCGGCTCCAAGTTCTTCTACTTTCTTGGCATACGCCAAATCCACCACATCGCAGAAAACTTTTATTCCCAGCGGGCGACATTTTTCTATTACCTCCTTCGGATTGCCCAGTGAAGTAATGATGTAATCCACTTTGAGTTCCAGTAAGGTATCGAGGTGATCCTTATATTTAGGATTGGATTTATTTACAATCAAATTGACACCAAACGGTTTTGACGAAAAGGATTTTATCTCTTTAATGGCAGTTCTCAGTTCCTGATCTGTCCTGTAATTCATTGCGGGAAAAGCTGCACTCACTCCGTTTTGCAGGGCAGCTTTGATCATCTTCGTATTCGAGATCAGAAACATAGGAGCTACGATTACTGGGTAATCGATGCCAAGGAGTTGATCAAGGGTAGTTTTTGTCATTTTAATTCACAATTAGCCTCCTTTTAATCTCTCAATTAAATATTTATTAAACCAATCAGGAACCTCCGATTTTAGAATTTTCAAATTTCCCTCATTCTTCTCAGCCAACAAGGGTGTAGAAAATCCGGAATTATCAAAAATAAAGGCACGATCAGAAAGCTTTACCGCTTTAGCTAAAAGATCAAGGGAACGAATGTACCGAGATCGGATCTTGTCTTCTGGAACAGTGTGGCCACCCTGCTCAACTCTACTTTTAACTCTGGCCACATTTATGTCTGCTGATTCAGTCGATACAAAATAAAGGTAGGTTTTAAATCCCTTCTTTCGCGCTTCTAAAATGAAATCCAGTTTACTTTCATGAGACATTACCGTTTCGAAGGAAAAAGTCTTTCCAACATCCAAAAGTTTAGTTCGTATAAATTCGCTTAAGATGGCACCTAAATAAGAATAGGCGGTATCGGTAGACTTTAGCAATAAAAAATTGGAGCGAAAGGTTAAATGTGTGAACAGTGACAATAAATTTTCTTTTTTGCTAAATCCAGACTCTTCTGCTAAAAAATTTTTGAACTCTAGTGGCGAAACTTTGATACCAAATGTTTTCGTGAAATTCAATTGACCATTTTCGCGTAACTCGCGCTCAATGATATCAGCATTAACCAGCTTACCTATTTTATAATTTGAAGAAACGAGGTGCTCGATGGTTGATTTCCCAGAACCATTTGGGCCTGCGAATATGCGAAGACGTTTGGTCAAGGAATAGCAATTATCTGCTGGCTGACTTTAACCTTCTTGGGAAGTGCTCTCCCCTTTACCTCCCTGCCGTCAGGATGTATCTTATAAATATGTCCGTCTTTTGCGAGGGTAATTACTATTTTGTTGCGAGATGATTTTTTAATTGCCATTTGCCCAGCTTTTTGAGCAAATTTTGCAATACTGTTTTCGCTACTTGTCTCTTTCTTTCTTTCTCTGATTGGTTTCATATCCCTACTCATACGTTCAACTTTTACAATATAATATTAACACAATTCACAGTAATAATATTATGATACACTAAAAAAAATAGTCCCGAACCTGGCATACAAACAACTCTCAATTCAATAAAATATAGCTTAAATTTGCGGCTAACTATCTAACATGAAAGATTTCAAAAAGTATTTTATAATCCCTGCACCTCCAGAAGATGTTTACCTGGCATTGACTAATCCGAATACAATCCAACTCTGGTCGGGTGAAGAAGCGGAAATGTCAACAGAAGCTGGCAGTGAATTTTCATTGTGGGATGGCAGCATTGTAGGTAAGAACCTGGAATTTATAGATGGGAAAAAGGTTGTACAACAATGGTATTTTGGAGAGCAAGCGACAGACTCCATCGTTACTATCATTCTCCATCCCCATCAAGAAGGAACATCAGTGGAACTCAAGCACACAAATATTCCTGATGAAGATTTTGATGATATTGTTGATGGATGGAAAGAAAACTACTTTGGTTCTATTCGAGAGTTTTACGAAGAATGAAACTAGGGCATCTCTAAAACCTTGCCTTTAATGGCCACAACCATTTTCTATCGGTAACAAATGCCCTGATACGGACAGAACTTACATGTTTCCGTCAGGGTAGTTTGGTCAAATACTTCCGCGGGATTAAAGATATCTTCCAACAAATTCTTAAGATGTGTTTCAAATTCAGGCAAGATTTTTTCTGCATCTATAATAAGCTCTTTATTCATTATCAGTCCAAATTTAAAAGTATCTTCAAATAGATTTGTACGGTTGATAAGACCCGGAACAAGCTTGGTGTCAGCATTGAACGTGTTGGCGGTTTTGTATAGTAAGGCGTAAACCAAAGTTTGAAAAACAGCTTTGTTTCGTTTCTCGTCACGCACAAAGAGTGAGGCAATACTTTCAAAATCCAATTTATCTTTTCCCGTTTTATAGTCTATGATTCTCACTTCATTATCCTTTCTGTCCACGCGATCAATCTTGCCTCCCACTACGGCATACCCCGGAGCATGACTAATCTTCACGTTGTACAACAGGCCTTCCTGTTCTACTGCTTCCATGACGAACGGTGTGCGATCTTTGTCGACCTCCAGGATACGTCTTGCAAAACGCTTCACCACTTCTTTTACCACAAGCCTTTGCCCTTCATAATCCACTTTTTTACCGGGCTCCAGGCGATAGGTTTTGATAAATGCTTCATCAATTAATTGATCGAGTGCTGTCTCCACGTTCTCAAAATCTCCGGCTTCAATATTCTTATTTTTTTTGTGTTCATAAAGTTTCTTATAAAAAGTCTCCATGACATTGTGTAAAAAAATTCCTAACACGCGCGCGTCCAGGTCTTCCTCTACTTCATTGGGTTCTTTAATGCGAGCCACATATCGGAAATAGAATTTTAATTTGCATTCTATGTAAGCATTTAGCGCTGAAGGCGATACTCCGCGAAAGCGGGCTGTGCCGGAGTTCAACCTAGTCAGAGCCTCCAACACATGAGTATCTTTTTGAATACGAATCGGCTTGATGGGCATCGGCTGAATGGCATTGTGCAGCACCTCTTTCTCAATTTTCAACCCACTCTCGTAAATGAGCTGTTGCAGATAGCGGCTCATCTCTCCCTGGCCTAACACATCTGTTTCCGAGTTATAAAATAAAAAGACATTTTCGGCACGTTGCAGCACACGGTAAAAGAGATACGCATACATCGCATCCTGATGTTCAACCGTAGGGAGATCATACCCTTTGCGGATATTGAATGGGATATAGGATCCCTTGCCACCGAAAGATGGAAAAGCCCCTTCGTTCATGGAAAGAATAAAAACATTTTTAAAATCGATATTACGCGTTTCAAGAACGCCCATTACCTGTAAGCCTTTGAGCGGCTCACCGGTGAACGGAATTTTTTGCGCCCTTACTAACTGCCGCAACAACCGAAGAAAAGATTTCAACGCTTTATTCTGTTCCTTCAAATTTTCCTGCTTCGTTACGACACCTATTTCAGCTTCCCCGGATGGTTTAATTACTTCTTCAATTCGGTTGAGTAATTTCAAAAATTGAAAAGCATACTCCTTATCTAATGCAGTAAGTGTTTCAAGGGCACCAATTTCATAAATAATCGCGGCAAGGTATTGCAAAGGGCCTTCATCAATTTTCTTAAATATCAGGCTGTGTAACTTAACTGACGTACTCAGAAAACTTTGCGGAACAAATACCCAATTGTGATTTAGAATTTCCTTTCTCTTGTCATTGGCGGCAATGGTATTTACGGCCACCACATACGGATGGCCCAATAAGGCCAATACCTGGCGATGGTTAAAATGATCTTTTCTTAGTCCAATTTGTAACTCCATTAACAACTCCACAAGGTTAAAAAGAGGTGTGCTGCTCAACCCAAAGCCCATGGTAACATTAAGTTTTTCTACGCTACCGGAAATTCCGTGTAGCACGGGCATCAAAAGCTTTTCGTCTGGCAGCACAATAAGTGTGTCCTCCGGCTCAATCCCTTTTTTCAATTCCTCCTGGAGGACTTGGGCCATTAGTTTTGCCTGTCCTATCGGCTGGGCCGACCCAAATATGCGAAGCGACTTGGGCTGTCTGAAGTTGGCCGGGAACCCTGATGAAAGTGTGTCCTTCAAAATGGAATGCTGCTGGTATTCCCTAAGGAACTTGCCAGCCTCCTGGCGAATATCATTCACGTAGTATTCATCGCCATCCCAATACATACGGCTGCCTTGCTTAACAAAATGAGAAATTATTTTTTCTTCCGCTTTGGTGAGGGCGTTAAATCCAATGAATTTTATTCTCTTTGTAGATTCTTCTTTCCTTTCTCCAGATGCCAGGCCCTCAGCTACCACACGATGAAGCATGCCTTCATAGGCAAGGCCTTCAGATTTCAATTCATTCTTAAAAGTTTTATAAAGCGAAAGGAGTTTGCTCCATACCTCCAAAAATTTCTTTTTGTTTTTGCTCAGGTTTTCTTCAAAGCCTGACCAGAAGTTTTTCAAAAACTCTCGTTGCTGTTCAGTTAGGTAATCAAAACTTGAGTCAAGTTCTTTT
>JANOLM010000097.1:0-31931 GCA_031419815.1 Bacteroidia bacterium | reverse complement strand
ATTGATTTGACTACCGGAAAGACATCTCGTTTATGGAGAAGTGAAGCACCCTATTATGAATATGTTATTGCATTTACTGATCTTAAGAAAGGTATGTTTGTTACCTCACGCGAATCATTATCAGAAAACCCAAACTACTTTATCCGAACAATCAATTCAAAAACCATTGCCCAACTAACTTCCTTCGCACATCCTTATCCTCAAATTAAAGATGTAAAAAAGCAAGTACTTAAATATAAAAGGGATGATGGTGTTGAACTTACTGCCGATCTCTATTTGCCACCGGGATACAAAAAAGAAGACGGAGCCTTACCAACTTTCTTCTGGGCCTACCCCGAAGAATTCAAATCAAAAAGCAACGCAGGACAAGTAAAAGGTTCTCCTTACACATTTACTCGTATCAGCTGGGGAAGTCCGATTTATTGGGTAGTGAGAGGGTATGCTATTCTTGATAACGCCTCAATACCTATTGTAGGTGAGGGCGATCAAGAATCAAATGATACCTACGTGCCACAGCTTGTTGCCAGCGCAAAGGCTGCCATTGATTATGCCTCATCTTTGGGTGTTGTTGATCCAACAAGAGTAGCCGCAGGAGGTCATAGTTATGGCGCATTTATGACAGGCAATTTATTAGCCCATTCGGATTTGTTTAAAGCAGGTATCGCACGGAGCGGAGCCTATAACAGAACACTTACACCATTCGGGTTTCAAGCAGAAGAACGCACGTATTGGCAGGCCCCAAAAGTGTATTATGAGATGTCGCCATTTTCTTATGCTGATAAAATTAAAGAACCAATCCTGATGATACACGGTGAAGCCGACAATAACACTGGAACATTCCCAATCCAAAGCGAGCGGATGTATAATGCCATCAAAGGGCATGGTGGCACAGCACGCTTTGTGCTATTACCATATGAAAGCCATGGCTACAGAGGAAAAGAATCAGTACAACACATGCTATGGGAAATGGATACCTGGTTAGAGAAATATGTTAAAGGGAAGGAAGCACCAAAAGATACTAAAGTGAACATGAAGCATTAATCTATACGGATCACTAATGGCCTGGGGAAAATAAATTAGTTTCTATATGTCATTTGTTTTTATATTCGGATAATCTTTGGCAATGAAAATAAAAATACTTCTTATCATCCTTTGTTCACTTGCAAGCCAGCTGCAAGCTCAACCTGATACCGTAAAAGTGGGCGCCTACGTTATCAGTTTGCATGACATCAACTTTCGTGATAAAGAATACACGATGCGATTTTGGCTTTGGTTTGTTTACGACAATCCGGATTTTGATTTTAGTAAGCAACTGGATATTCCTAACGCTAAAACCATTGAACCTCCTGAGATTATCATGGATAGCCTTGATGGCAAAGCCTGGGTGATCATGAAAATGAAGTGCACCATGAAAGAAAAATGGCGAGTAAATGATTTCCCTTTCGATAAGCAACACCTCCGAGTTCAAATTGAGAACACCTTGTTTGATAATAGAAGTCTGGTCTTTGTGCCAGATATACTGGGAAGCAAGTTTGATAAAGAAGATGTACTGGACGGATGGACTATTTCAGATTTTAATGTAGCCGATGGAAACCACAAATATGAGACAGGATTTGGAGGTGCTACGCCTGATCCCTACAGTCAAAATTTTTCAACTTTTATTTTGGAAATGGATATTGACCGTGAGGCACTTGGGCTTTTCATGAAAATATTCCTGGGCATGTACATTGCCTTTCTCATTGCAGCGATCAGCTTCATACCAAAACCATGGGAACTTGATCCACGATTTGGTTTACCCGTAGGCGGTCTGTTTGCTGCCGTAGGTAATAAATATATCATAGACTCAGTCTTACCGGAAACTTCTTCTTTTACATTGGTGGATACGTTGCACACCATAACCTTCCTTGGCATATTCGCAATACTGGTGGTTTCAGCAATCTGCTTGAAACTTTATGATACGGATAGAAAAGAAGCCTGCATAAAAGTAAATAAGTATGGCTCCTGGGTGGTCATCTCGCTATATCTGATTGCCAACATCTTTTTTGTAACAGTAGCTATTCTGTAAGAAGATTGCCCGGCATTCAGTACTTGGGTTAGTGTATTGCCTAGGCTTCAAACCCTATTCTTAGTATCAATTAATATTGTAACAGGACCGTCATTGATTAAGCTTACTTTCATATCAGCACCAAACTCGCCAGTTTGAATTGGCTTCCCAAAAGCTGTTTGCAATGCGCTTATAAATTTATGGTATAGCGGAATAGCTGAATCAGGTTTTGCAGCTTTGATGCACGATGGACGATTTCCTTTTTTTGTACTGGCATGAAGGGTAAACTGACTCACCACAATGATTTCGCCCCCCCTGGCGCAAGCGTCCCGCTTGTGCCTTCCAACCAACCCTTCCACTACTGAGTTTGGAATAAGAATTTGTAACGAGTATTTTTGGTCGTGAGCAGGAAATATAAATTTGGAGATTCCAGCGAGCTGTATTTCATAAGCTTTGCCGTCATTAATTGGGTAGATTTATTTATCAGGAAAGAATACAAAGACATTGTATTGGATAGCTGGCGGTTTTGTCAGAAGGAAAAAGGGCTTGAGATTTACGGCTGGTCTATCATGAGTAGCCACGTACACATGATAGTGGGCACAACCGGCAGACCACCGGAAAAGACAATTGGCGAGATGAAAAGTTTTACTTCCCGCAGTTTGCGAAAAGCAATAGAAAATAATCCAGTTGAGAGTCGTAAAGCGTGGACTATGGAAATGATGAAACAAGCTGGCCTAAACAATAATAACAATAACGATTGGCAGCTATGGCAACAACATAACCAGCCAATAGAGTTAAGAAACCCTGAGATATTCCATCAAAAGCTTCAGTACATACATTACAATGCGGTAGAAGCAGGGTTTGTTGAAAAGGAAGAAGATTTTTGGTACAGCAGCGCAAGGGATTTTTATGGAAAGAAGGGTTTGATAGAATTGAGTTATATTATTTGATGAGGGGGCACAAGCGAGACGCTTGCGCCAGAGTAGGTTAATTGGCCATCAAGGTAGCTTTTGAAATACGTTATTACTGACCTTTACTTTTCAACACCTATTCTTGGAATCGATAATAATTGTAACAGGTCCATCATTGATTAAACTTACTTTCATATCAGCACCAAACTCGCCAGTTTGAATTGGCTTCCCAAAAGCTGTTTGTAATGCGCTTATAAATTTATGGTATAGCGGAATAGCTGAATCAGGTTTTGCAGCTTTGATGTACGATGGACGATTTCCTTTTTTTGTACTGGCATGAAGTGTAAACTGACTCACCACAATAATGTCGCCATTGTCATCTTTAATACTCACATTCATCACGCCTTCGGTATCATTAAAAATTCGAAGGTTCACGATTTTTCCGCACAACCAATCGATATCTTCCGCAGCATCGGCTTCTTCAATTCCCAACAATACAACAAGTCCCTTACCAATTTTGGCTTTTATATCTCCTTCAATTTTTACATTAGCTTCAGACACACGTTGGATAACTGCTATCATAAGGTGATCATTTGATCAGAACGTTTGCAATACATCAGACTCAAAGATGAAATTACCTGGTTTTTCCTCTTTGGCCTTTGCCAGCATCGCACGAGCTACTTTAATAGAATCAATTGCTTTGAATTTTTTTGGCACCAAAAATCCAAACATCTTAAAGAAAGCATTGGTCGCCTGTTCCCCGGCTCTGCTTTCAATCCGATTGCCTTGTAAGAATGACGGGCGAAAAATATTGTATGATTCGAATTCCTGCTTACCAATCTCCTCTTCAACCTCTCCTTTAACGCGGTTATAATAGAAGGATGATTTCTTATTCGCTCCCAATGCCGTTACTAGCAGGTACCTTTTAGCTCCTGAATTTTTTGTGATTCTTGCTAGTTCCAATGGATAAGCATAATCAACTTTCCGAAAGGCCTCTTGTGAACCAGCCTGCTTCATGGTTGTGCCCAGACAACAAAAAACATCATTGGCTTTTAGTACATCAGCATAATCTGCAAGCCGGCTAAAATCAACAACCAAATTATTCAGCTTTGGATGATTGACGCTCAATGGTTTCCTGCTCAATGCAATCACCTTGCTATATCGCTCATCTTCCAAAAGTAATCTCAGCAACTGGCCGCCAATCAAACCTGTTGTGCCTGCAACCAAAGCAACTTTGTTCATACAAAAATTTAAAAAGTCTGCTGGATCTCTTTCTTTAGCTCGGAAAGTGCATGCCCGATTGGGTCAACTTTCTTCTCCAGTGTCATTTCAAAAATCTTTTTTGAAAGATCAACTGCATTTGATTCGGGTGTCATCTTGCTAGCTGCCTCATTGATCAGCATGATCAAATCTTCGCGGGCGTTGCGCACCTGGCTCCATACTTCTTCACTCATGTACACTTGCTGCGACACATTGTGGTTATACTCATTTCGGATTTCATCAAGCAATATTTTTTGAAAGTCACGAGCCTGATAGCCAGGATCGCTTAACCGGATCAAAAGATTCTGTGGCGAAATCCGCTCTAAAAACAAAGTAATTCGCTCATAGGCTTGTAGTCGAACAGGCAGGGTAATTTCAATACTCCGCGAGCGAATATCCAGCTTCTTAATTTCTATTTCTTTAATGATAAACGACCTTACAATCAAATAAACGGCATACAGCACAACCGAAGCCGGCAATAATATTTTTCCAAATTCAACTAATGCTTCCATAGGAATTTTTCTTATTAAAGATTGTTGAAATTTAGGTAATTTTATCAAGCAATCGATAAGAATATGACCAGTGAAAAACTAAAAGAACATTTGCTCCAAATTGCCGGGGAAATTAAAACTGATACACGCCTGGCAGACATTTACGAGCAGTTGGCATTATTGGAGGATATAGAGGAGTCAGAAGAAGAAGAAAGAAACGGTGAGACCCTTTCCCACGAAGAGGTTATAAAGCGTTCTGCCGAGTGGTTAAAATAATCTGGACGAGAAGATCTTTTGCACAGTTAGAAAAAGCTGTGACTTATATAAAGGAAGAAAGCAGTACACATCAAGCAACACTTGTTCTGGATAAAATGCTTGATTCAATATCCGATCTAATTGAGTTTCCGCAAAGAGGAGCGATTGAACAACTATTAAGACATAAGAAAACGGAATATCGATACCTGGTTGTGTTCTCATACAAGGTAATCTTTCGTGTTGATAAAGAAAAAGTGGTTATATCAAGAGTGTTTAACACGAAACAGAGTCCTAAAAAATTGAAAGGGGTTTAGAATATGTTTAAAGATATAAGACCGGTTACACTAACTCCCAAAGCGGCCATCGAAGTGCGCAAGATCATGGAAACAAAAAACATTCCGGCTGATTATGGCTTGCGTGTGGGGGTGAAAGGTGGCGGTTGCGGTGGCGTTTCGCTCATCATTGGGTTTGACAAGAAAAAAGAATCAGACCATGCCTATACGATTGGCGATATTCCAATCTTTGTTGATAAGCGACACACCATGTATCTGATTGGCAAAGAAGTGGATTTTTATGAGGGTGCCGATGCGAAGGGATTTATGTTTATCGATCAGATAACTGTCGACAGTCAACAGTCGACAGTCGACTAATCGTTTACCTCACTTTATTAACGGTAACGGTAGCTTTTTTGCATACCCCACCAATGGGTGGATTAAATTTGGATATTCTCACCTCAACAAATCTTGCTTCTAAAAATATTTTCAATGTCTGCTGGGCAATAGCATGACCCACTGTTTCTAAAAGTTTCGATGGCTTGGCCATTTCCTCTTTTACAATGGCATAGAGATCCTCATAATTAATAGTCCCAGAAAGATCATCATGAAAAGCAGAATCCGAAAACTCAGTATCAACAATAATGTCCACTTCAAATTTATTGCCTGAAGACCGCTCATGCGGATATACCCCGTGATAGGCATGAAACTCCAGGCCTTCCAGGGCCACTTTACCGGTCATTGGATATCGTCAAAAAAAGATTTTTGTGCTTTTTTATCATCCACCAGAACAGCCGTTGCCGATTCAACTAACACTTGCTGTGCCGATGCGGTTTTCTTTATTCCATTTTCAAAATCTGCGTTAGGATACAGAGCCTTCTTAGTTTCGCGTTTAGCCATATTCAAATGCTGTTCGGGGTCAAATTCACGCGCTACAGTCCTCATTCGTTCAACGCGATCAATTGTTTCACCTGCCATGCGCTTTAAATCTGAAAGAAGATTATCGCGGTAAGTCTCCAGCCCCTTATACTGTTGCACCAACGCTTTCAATCTATCCTCCATTTCTTCCAGCATTTGCTTAGATGTCACTTCTGCCAGCTCAATAGTATCTTTTGCTTTTACTTTAGCTTCATTTAACATTCCTTCTGCTCGCAATTGTGTTTCTTTCAGATGAAGCTCCGCTGCTTTGTTTGCCTGACCAATTACACTGGCACCAGTATCCTCGGCTGTCTTCAACGTTCTATAGAGTGAACTTTCTACTTCGCGAAGTTTATTCACCTCACGCTCAGAAGTCTCATGTTTGACCCGTAGTTCTTTGGCTTCATCAAGTGCCCGTTCCCATTCTTGTGAGAGTGAAAGTAAAAAGGCATTCACTTCATCTTTGTCGTAGCCGCGCAGGGCTCTTTCAAAGGCCTTCTGGCGGATTTCAAGCGGTGTGATTTTCATGGTTATATATTAAGTTTAAAAAATAATGTTCCATACCGAAATAGTGCGGTCATCGCTGGCGCTGATCATTTGGTTATTAAACGAAGTCCAGAGCAATTTATTGACAGAGGTTCCATGACCCGCATGACGGGCCTTGTCAATTACTTTCAGAAGTTTAAGGTTATCGAAGTCCCACACCTTAATTGACTTATCAAGGCTACAAGTTACAAAATGTTTGCCATTTGGACTAAATGCCAAGTGATTGATGGCATACAAGTGAGCAGCAACCTCAGCCGCCTGAGCATATGCGCCCAGCACATCCCATGCTTTTAGACGGGCATCGCGCGAGCCGCTGATAAGAGTTTTAGCGTCCCGCGAATAGTCAAGGCAGAAAACCGAATTAAGGTGAGCCTGCCATTCGTATTTCAATTTGTAGTTCTTTAAATCAAAAACCCGAATGAAATTATCACTGTAACCAACGGCCAATTCACCTTGCATTGAATTAATCGCCATCGTTCTGGCACTCTTTTCGGAAAGCATAATTCTTTTCTTCACCGACCAATTCTGAATATCCACCACCGAAACAGTTCCATCCCCCGAAGCGACAAACAGATCGTCCTCATAAGATTGAATGTCGAAGATGGCAGCCGCGCCTAGTTGAAGTGAAGCCATTTCTTTTTTTTCTTTCCAGTTCAATAAATGAATGCCATCATAGTTATGCCCTGCTACCACAAGCTCTTGCTTTTGTAAATAGTGAAGTGCATAAACTGAGTTTGGGAGTTTCGCTATCAACTCACCTTCGTTTGTGTTATGAAGATCCCATAAAACAATCATGCCATCACCGGCACCTGAAAAAAATTGGTGGGGGTGTTTACCCTGTTGCAAGGTATACACACAATCGCGGTGCCCCGTGAGGGTATGAATCTTTTGAATTTGTAACATTTATGAGTCTTAATATGTCACGCAAAGTCGCCAGCCTCGGAAAGTTCTTATTATACTTTTTCCTTAGTGTGCTTGGCGTCTTTGCGTGAAAAGATATTTTTAAACCAGCACATAAATTCCTATGTAGGTATTAATCCAATTTTTTTGACAAAATTGTATCATAAAGCCCGATAAACCTATGCCTTTAGTGAAAATGGAGAAGACAGCAACACAAAGCGGGTGGGCCATTTGGTTTATTGCTGAAACGAAAGAAGAGCTAAGTTCTCTCTCCTTAGAGGTTTGCCCCTCAGAAATCATTAGTGAACAGAAAAAGTTAGAATGGCTTGCTGGAAAATTACTAATCAAAACGTTAGTTGAACAGTCTGGTCTTTACTACCATGGACTTCGGAAAGATGAATATGGAAAACCCTTTTTGAACGAACACCCAAATCCCATTTCTCTTACTCACTCCTTCCCTTATGTAGCAGCACAAATAGACATACAGCAATCTGTAGGCATTGATTTAGAGCAACCCAAACAAAAATTATTGAAGATTGCCCCCCGGGTGATGGCTGATTACGAACTTGCCGATGCAGGCCAGGATATTGTAAAACATTGCGTGTACTGGTGTGCGAAAGAAGCATTGTATAAGGTATATGGCAAGCGCGGCCTTATCTTTTCAAATCACTTAAATGTTGAACCTTTCATTCTTCAAAGCCATGGCGAACTGAAAGGGAGGATTGAAGACCGTGGAAACGAAATGAAAGTCGATCTTTGTTATTCAATACAGCCCGATTACGTGTTAGTGTACACTAAAACCAATGCCTTATGAAAATTTACCTCACCCCTGCCCCACGCACTGCTTCGGGAGGCGGGCCATCCAAGCTCGTATGCTTTAGCATTTTTTTTGTTTTACTAGTGACCAACTGCCTGGATATAAACGCACAAACGCTGGTTCAAAATTTTACGTTGACCAATGTAATGGATGGTAAGACTGTTTCGTTAGATCAATACTCATCAAACACCGCTCTTGTAGTGGTGTTCACCAGCAACGAGTGTCCGTTTGATAATTATTACAAAGACAGGATCAAAGAAATGATAGGCGCATACTCAGGAAAAATTCAATTTCTATTGGTTAACTCCTATATCGAGCCGGCAGAGTCTGCAGAGAAAATGGGCATTCACTATACCGACTTGAATGTACCTTATCTTTCAGACAAAGATCAGGTTGCCATGAATGCTTTTGGCGCAAAAAAAAGTCCGGAAGTTTTTTTACTGAAAAACGCTGATGGAAAATACGCGGTTGTTTATAGCGGAGCTATTGATGATAACCCACAAGTGCCCAAGGATGCCAATCAAAAATTTCTGAAAACTGCCATCGATAAATTGCTGGCAGGACAAAAGATTGATGTATCTAATAATAGGGCGGTGGGGTGTTCGATAAGGAGGAAGTAAAAATTAATACATGCCTAACTATTAGTGATACGCTTAGAGGTTGCCATTGGCCAATCTCAAATTTTTTGCTGGCAATGCTACTGTATTCTCATGGTATCTGCCCGCTATTTGGTTATAAATTATCCGGATACTGCCTGTTATCAAAAACTGTAACGATGTATAATCGTTCATTGTCGTAGGTATAAAAAAGTGTGTTATGATGCGTGATTTGACATTCTCGAAGGCCTATTTTTCGTAAGGATTTTTTATAAATCTCAGGCGTTTGGAGTATGATCAATAATTGTTTTTCCAGTCGTTCAGAAAAATAACTTACTTCCTTTTCCGTCCATTCACTTTCCAAATACGTCATAATGTCATTCAAGTTGGCCTGTGCCTCCAACGACCACTCAATCCTTCTCATTTGAGCCACTTCTCGTAACTCCTTCTTACTTCATCATGAGGAACTGTTTGACCTTTTTCAATTTGGGCTAATCCTCTCTCAATCGATGCTTGCAATTTTGGATGCATCCTATCATAAAAATCTTCTCCTTCTTCATGCTGTTTCTCTCGATCCAAGATTACATATACAGCTTTCAAAATGCTTATGTCTTTTACCTGTTCAACCATTTTGTGAAGACCCTGCCTAAGTTCAGCCTGTGAATCCATACCTCAAATTTTAATTTCAAAGGTACGCTTTTCAACACAATGAATACATCATTTGTATCCGCATTTTCCTCGATTCACTTTTTATAAAACTCCAGATAGCACATAAGTTGCCAATATGAGTCTTCTCTGAGGGTTCGCATAAGCATCTAGGACTTCTTACTTTGTTAATTTTAACATCAATATAACCACTCAACAGTGATATCATCAAAAATCCAAATACTCGCCACAGGTTGATTTCTGAAATGCCCAGATGGATTGTTTTGCAATCCGTGAATCTGTGGCATTTTTTAAGGAAACATCTTCTAAGTTTTTACTAAGAACTTAGATAAATCTGCATTTAATATAGCCGAGAATGACTCATAAATTGGTTCCCGGCTTTTAGTGCTGATCTTATACCAAACCGATTTCTTATAATCATAAACAAAACCTTCTGGCACATCATAATCATTCATTAAATTCTGCACTTTAATACAATCCTTTTTAGAACCTGCTGTATGCGTTACTTCAATGATCACCATAGTTCGTTCTATCGAATGGTCATATAAAAGAATATACAGGTGCCGGACTTGTCTGACCTTCGTCTATCATAGTTTCCGGGTGTGGAAATAATGGAGTAACATCCTTCAGATAAAGATCAGCCAGACCATGTATTAGTCTTGTGATCACCGCCTGATGTTCCTTGGGTGCATTGATTCCTATAATTATAGGTGGGTTCTAAAAATTCAATTGATCTCTTTAATCACCTCATTCCTGTTTCCCCCCATGCGAAGCGCGTGGCAGGCGAAGGGAAATGATAAGAGGAAATTGAATTTTTAGAAGTCCCCTATAAGATTGTCTTGCATAACATTCCTTCTTCTTGTCAAATTTAATGTATTTTGGTAAGAATTAATAAGACACTTTACCTGATTGAATATTCACCTGATGGAAGAAACCACACGTTTGCAACAAAGTGAACTACGCAGTGCTGAGGTGCAGGAAATTATAGGGAAGGCACCAAATAATATAATCCGCTGGGGCATTACTGTTCTTTTTTTAGTGATTATATCTCTTCTCTTCTGCAGTTGGTTCATAAAATATCCTGACCTGCTTACGGCCAAAGTAGTGATCACCACTACCCCACCACCTATTGCCCTGGTAAGCCGCGCCAGTGGAAGCCTTCATCTGCTGAAAAAAGAAAATGAGATCGTAAAAAGTGAAGAAGTGGTGGCATACCTTCAATCGAGTGCTTCCATTGATGCAGTATTGTTCGTTGAAGAAAAGCTTAGTAGCAATAGCGATTTACGTACAACCACTATTCCCGGCTCACTTGGCGATCTGCAACCACACTATGCCGGACTGACCTCCGCACTTACTTCGCTTAATGCACTAACCGAAAATAAAATTTATGATAAGCAGATAGCGCAATTACAAAAACAAGTTATCACCTATCAAAAACTAGGGCGCTCGCAATTGAGCCAACAAAAGCTGTCAGCACAGGAATTGAAACTGGCGCAAGAGAAATTTACCACCGACTCCGTTTTGTTTGTTCAAAAAGTTACTTCTGCTATTGACTTTAACCAGGCCAAAACCAACTGACTGCAACAGCAACGCAATGCCCACAATGCAGAAACAACACTGTTAAACAATGAGGCACAGCTAAATCAATTGAACAAACAAATTGCCGACCTGGAAATACAAAGAACCGAACAACATCAAAAACTTGAATTGACAGTTGCGCAAGCCAAAGACCAGTTGCTTGCACAAATTACTAAATGGAAGGAGACCTATTCATTTATTGCAACAAGTACCGGAAGCCTTGCTTACCTTGGTTTTTTAGAAGACCAGCAATTTATAGAAGCAAACAAGCCTTTATTTTCCATCATACCAGAACATGGAAAGTTGATAGCAAGAGCTGAGCTCCCCATCCGTGGTTCGGGCAAAGTGAAGGAAGGACAGCTTGTGAATATCCGTTTGGAAAACTATCCCTTCGAACAATTTGGTTTGCTACGAGGCAAGATTTCTTCTATTTCAGTAATGCCGGGTGAAGACAAATATTGGGTAACTATAGAACTGCCCGATCAACTTCTTACCAATCAAAACAAAACGCTCACCTTCAAACAACAGCTCAGCGGAAGTACAGAAATAATCACAGAAGACTTGAGGTTGCTGGAGAGGTTTTTTTATCAGTTTAGGAAACTGATAAAAAGATCAGAATAAAATTTCGCATTAATCCATTGTCTAATCGCTGCAATTGGCTTCATATACTGTAAGAGCACGTTTCCGAGAGATCAATTTTTTTTTAGACATTCACTGGGATTAAAATTTCCTTACCCTTTTTTTCCCTCGCCTTTGCCGATCTATAATATTGACATAAAAAATCATAGATCACTAATTCATGCATTCTTTGCTTGGAGCGCATGAAGCGGTTTAAAAACATGTGGATATAACTGCCAAGTAAGTTATCGAGCGATAGACTGGACTTATTTGATCTGGCATATTCCTTTATCTCGTTTATTGTAACAGCCCAGTCAAAACTTCTCTGCTTAAAAATTTTCCACACTTCACTGAATTCATGGCCATCTTCCAATTCAGGGCTCAGTATCAGGTCCATTTCCTTTCTGTATTTTCTGTAATGCTCGCTTAACTGCTTCTGCGATTGCCGGTCTTCCGCATTGAATTCCTTCTTGAAGCCGTCCCGAAGCATGATCATTACCTTCTCTTTTTCTTCCAGACTGTAACCAAAATCATCGACCAAATCATTTACTCCTTTGAGCGCAAACTGCCATCTTAGTTCATCGCCTTCATCGCCATCCAGTAATTTCAATACTTCGATTGCTGCAACTGAATCATAAAAAAATAACTGCTCGGAGTTTTCGATGTTCCCCTCACCATACCTTTCCAACTCTCTTTTATAGGTGTCATTTTGGATCTTCCATACCAGATTATCTGAGACATAGGAAGCTACTCGTTGATTTAATTTCTCTGTAATGATTGCAAAGAAGTGTTCATCGCCACTAAAACGAACCCGTAGATGATACTCAGGATCGGCATAGCGAATAAAAAACCAGTTTGATATGATTCCGTTCTCCAATAATTCATCCGCCAATGGTTTTATTACTTCTGCCAAAATCCTGTCACTGGTTTTTACGCCACAATAAATTTTAATGTAATGCCAGGAAGAGCCTGGCGTAAAGTCGCGCTGGACTTTGGTGGTTGGGAAAGCTTTAACACGAAGGCTACTTTCTACTTTGTCTTTGACCCAAGGTATAATAATCTCATTTGTGAATCTGCCCTCCGGCCCGGTCACAACAAGATTATTTTCAGTAAACAGGCACTCCTCTAAAGTTATTCTCTTGTTCCTTACTAATTCCTGCCTGAGTATTTTCAGGCAAAGACTATCGTTTAAATCCAACGGCAGGTGATTATCAGCTTGCGACAACACGACAAATTTCGGTAGCTTATGATCAGTTTGATACTTTTCTATTTCATTCGTAAAATCTAAATCGGTCTGCCTGGCTGATGTGATTAAATCCTTTTCATCAATGATCCATCTGGCCTTGGATAATACAACCCGACCATATTTGACTCGTGGCAAAAACTTAAACTCGTTCAACATGCCCCAATCCCAGTTCAGTCTGGCATTACTATCCTGCTGCTGCAGGTCGCATAGAAAATAATAATACGGAACAGTATCATTGGCGTAGTTGTGCGCTGTGGTGTTACGCGGCACAATTTCTTTATCGAGTTTTTTAGAGCGCAATACGATACGGTTGCTTTTGACCGAAACCATGATGTCATCCAACCCAATGGTATGGTCACTATCCACGCTTGAGAAAGTTAATATTGGTATCTCATATTTTCTAAACGATGGGCGTATCAAGACATTCCCAACCCTGGCTTGAGCGAGATGAACTACTTCCGCAAAGATTCTATCCGGGTGCAAGTGCTCTTCTTGCTGAATCAATTCATCCACAATAGACTGGATGCCACTATCTAAATAACAAAAGCGACCCAACAAGTTGGCAGCTGAGGGCCCGCTGCTTCCACGGTAGTCGATTGCGACATTATTCGGCTCTAGTTCATCTGAGGTAGCGGTAATTGAACAGATGGTGTACATGGAATCGAGCAACACATTTTCAGTGAATAGTTTTTTGTCGACAGAAAATAATTCATCCGTCACGACCAATTCTGTTTTACCTTGAGCAATGCACTGCTGATACAACTGCACTAATTTTTTTTGCCAGCTACTTACACGATACTCGGTAACCGGTGAGGTTGACTTGAACTGAAGACCCTGAAGCAAAGGCGCCTGATCGTTATTAGCATGAGCACCAGGAGGATAACCAATTCCAGACTCTGTGTCCAACAATTCCAACAATGGAACCTCACCGTCTTCATAGCGCTTAGTAAATTCCTCCTTAAACTTATTCAGATTGGTGTGAACTACCGGGCCATTCAATAACGACAAAAATGCAATGGTGTCTTTCAGTTCATCCAGCACACTTGCACTCAATTGCATCTCGTGAGAAGGCTTGCTCAAATCCGACTGAAAGACAAGTTTAGGATCATACTGATCATCCCATTCCTTCACCTGTTTCAAAACCTTCTTGTAATGCCCTATTTCTGTTCCGGGCGGTTGCGATTCAATAGTGTGAATTTGATCGATTATGCTTTTTAGAAACAGAGCGTACTCTTTACCTCTATCATACTTTTCCAAAATACTGAGCACAGCTTTATCAGGTTCCAGGCCGGTTACAACAGGTTCGAGCTCAGCTAGGAGCAATCTGCTTTCAATCAACTCATCAATGAAGGCCGTTGCATCTTCCTTGGTAATTTCAGGCGATAGTATTGAAGTTACTAGCTCACTAATTTTCGCTCCGCACTTTGCCTTCTCAAGAATACTATCCAAAGACACTGATGTTTCAACTTTCGCCAGATGATGACTACGCTGACTATTTGTTAAACGATACTCTACATACCGGATAGCATTGCCACTCCGATAAATAGTGTTATTGGTAAACCAACTTACCTCTTTTTTTATTTCCTGATCTTTCAGGATTTTATGAATAAAGGTGTTGATGAAATGGTTATCCGGCCGCGCATGCTTGGAGTATGAAGATTGAGCCGGCAATACGAATGAATTGCCAGTGTCTATCGTTCCAGCCGAGACACCGGAGAACATTCCAAAAGGTGTACACCGGAAGGACATGCGCAGGAAGTATTTATAAAGCGAAAGCCGGGTTTCTTCGCTTATGAATTCTCCTGTCTTCTCATACTCTTCGAAAAGGTTAGGGGAACCCAGAAATAAGGCCTCTTTGAATGTTGCTGAATGTAATTGCTCCTCAAAAGATTCTTTCAACCGATTTGGCATAAAAGGATGAAAAGGGGTGCGTACTACAATCTTTGAAGCGCTCAACATTCTACAGGGTTTTGGAGATCAAAGAATTATTCACGTCCTGGCCTATCTAATAAAAGCAGTTTATCCCAATAGGAAAGTTTTGGATAGTTTTGAAATGGAAAAAGCGGAGTTCTAAGAATTAATAAGCCGATTGAATTAAATGTCATAGCAGATTGATCAACTACTTTTTTTATGATCAAGCAAAAGAATTTTATCCCATTGCGTTTCAGATTGATGAATAAAGGACAATAATACAAGTCCGACTCCTGACAAGCCGTTTAAAAAACCACAACTAGTGTTGAAATGCTCATAACGCCTGCTTTCAATTGCCTCTGCATTAAAAAAATATTTCTCCAGGCTATCCACAGTTGAATTAAGCCATCTATGAGATTCTATATTGGCTAATGGATTGCCTGATAGCTCGAAAATCTTTTTATACATGTAAGCAATACTGGATGTCCCGTGGCAAAGGCATGTATCATAGATGTCAAATTCTGAATAGTAAGAAACACCTGTTAAATTATTCTTATGCAATGCCTGCGAAAGCAATTCGTTGGCTTTTATTAAACTATCCTGGTTTTTTGTTATCTCATAATGCCTCAATAGTGTATAAGCAACAGCAAGATCACCGTAACACCAACCTAAATTACCGGTGCCACTTATCCTATCAGAATATTCGTATGGTAAAGCGTTATTTTCTTTAGTAAGTCTGTTTCTCATCCATAATATTACCTTATCTGTAGATTCTTTCACAGTGGATCCCAAATCATAGGTAGTGATACATTTAAAAAGAAATAATAGTATCCCCGGTATGCCATGTGGAATACCAAGATTAATTATATAACTGGTGTCTATATAGGGAGGCTTAGGTGTTAGCCAGTAAGCTCCATCCACGTCATACTTAAGGTTTTTTAACAGGGCATCGACAATTTTAATAATATATGGTTTGGCAGCATTTCGATTGTGTTCGATTGCAATTAATCCCTTTCCGACAAAGCCATAAAATAGGTCATGCCGATTAGATTCCAATTCATCTACAGAAGTTGTTTCGATGGCTAAATCAACCCATGGCTTGCTTTGAGAAAATTCTTCTTCATCTAGTAATTTCATTAATATAAGTTGATCGATAAGCCAAATGGATGAAACGGAGGAAGAACCTATACTTAGATACGGCTCCACTGGATTCATATTTGTTTTTTCAACCTCCTTTTCAAGTATTTCCATAACCCTATCACGAAATAAAATTTGCCCAGATTGAAGGAGCCGGTATTTAAAGTATAATGCCGCTCCACCGCTACCGCTCAACAAGCCGTTTGGTTCAGACAAGAATTTTTTAGATAACAGATCATCAACCTTTTCAAGACAACGCTGAATTTTCAAGTCTAAGGCTTCTGGTGATTGAACCATTCGGATAGCTGATTAATGTAGAGCTTTATGTAGGCAAAGACCCCTGCTATAATCTTTTTAACAGTTTACAACAGAGGTCTTGCAAGCAATTATTCACAGGCACACCAAGATTGTGTACCACCTTTTATTGAAGGAGCTGGGACGCATTCATAAGTCGGGAGGCATTCAGCAGTCGCACCGCCTTTAATACTTCGCATTTCGGCCTTTGTTAAATTACCAAGTGTCTCTTTGTTTAGTGTAAGTTTGGCTTTTAGCCTTTGCTTTTTCATAAAAAATTAAGTTAAAGTTTTACCTACGTGTCGCTTTTGGCATTACGGCTTCAATGCTGTCGCGAGCAACATCTTTGCACTGCTAAAATATTGTTTGAGAGTCCAATAGCATTGGACTGGGACAGGAAATTGAGATTTATTATGCTAAAGTAAGATCGGATTTGTACTATATTTAAACAACAGAATTCTGATAAGAATGAAGGTTGTGAAATTTTTAATGTTCAGTTTAATAGTTGTTATCCCCTCGGTATTGTTTAGCCAAACCGGAGAGGTGACTGGTAAAATTTTAGATGCCCAAACCCAGGAACCCTTGCCTTTCGCCCATGTGTTTGTCAGCAACACCACACTTGGCACAACCTCTGATGTCGATGGCAACTTCCGCTTAGAGAATGTACCTATCGGTACTCACGATCTAATTTTCTCATACATCGGGTATCAAACCTTTCAGAGCAAAGTTACAGTTGCTGAAGAGCAAACGGTAACCATAACCGTGCGGCTGACCCAATCGTTACAAGAGTTATCCGAAGTGGAGGTGAAAGACACCCGCGATAAAGAATGGCTGAAACAAATGAAGCGATTTGAAAAACTTTTTTTAGGTGAGAAGTTTGTATCAACCTGTAAAATAGTTAATCCCTGGGTAATTGATTTTGTAACATCGGGTAATTCAAGAGCATTAGCAGCGAGAGCATCGGCCCCCATTGAAATAGTAAATAATTATTTGGGATACTCCGTTTTGTTTCATCTTAAAAATTTTCAATCAAGCAGCCAAGGATACATCATTGAAGGTAACGCCTATTTCAAATACCTAAGTGATCCTTCCAAAGAAGAAATATGGGCTAGGAACAGAGCACATGTTTATTCAGGATCAGACAGACATTTATTCAAATCCATTTTAAATAATCGCATAAATCAGGACGGCTTCAGACTATATGTTGATAAACCTGGGGCGGTTGATGTCAATACAAGGTCGAACCTGTTCTATTCGGAAGTAGGCAAAAAGATAGTTGAGTACAATACAAAAAATATTGTGGTGCCAGCGGGTCGGCCTTATGAGTACACGATTCAACTTAACGGACGAACGGAAGTCCATTTCCTGAACAAAACCGGATCAATAAAATATTATAAAGATATGGTAGGAGCCGTCTCGTGGATCGAAGGGGGAAAAAATCAGATTCGAGTGAATAATAACGGAATATTGCTCAACCAAGGCGATATAGTTTATTCTGGGGAATTTAGTAATTATCGGGTGGGCACGTTACTCCCGTTAGATTACCAACCAGAAATGGAAGTGCAATCGGATCAACCTATTTCCAAAACCCTTTCGCCAATAGAAAAAGTTTACATCCATACCGACAAGCCATATTACTATCCTGGCGAAAACATATGGATGAAAACTTATATGAATTATAGCCAACCTGGCTTGAGCGACTCACTGAGCAAGGTCTTGTACATTGAGCTAATCAATCAATCGAAGGAAATTATTCAACATAAAACCGTCAAAATTAACAGTGGGTGGGCAGCTTCTGATTTTAAACTTCCACCTAACTTGCCTGCCGGAAATTACTTGCTCAGGGGGTATACTAACTGGATGAGGAATTTTGCAGAGAAATGTTTTTCACTTAAGCCAATTCCTGTCTTAAACCTTCCAGAAAAATTAGAGAGAGAAGCTTCTTATTCTACCTCAGCCGATAGCTCTTTATGGGTTGTCGCAAACAAAGAGAGTTACCGACCTCGCGAAAAAATTCAATTAACAATCCACTTACAAGACGAGAATAAATTACCCACAGCCGCAAACCTGTCCATTTCAATAACAGATGAAAAACAGGTTGCCTTAATAAAAGATGAGGAAACTATTATTACCGGGCTTACATTGCCCAATTTGCCAAAACCAGCTGTGCTTACCTATCCTATTGAGCAAGGCATAGTGCTATCTGGCGTATTTAAAAATAGCAAGCAAAAGCCGGAAAGTACAAACCTGATGGTGGTGGTCGGAAAGTTTGCTGATTTTTTTATGGTTAGTACCGATGAAAGGGGAAAATTCAGTTTGAATGGGCTACAATTTTACGACAGTGTTGATTTTACGTTCCAGGCCAATGACAAGCGGGGTAAGTCCCATGGCTATGTATCATTAATAGAAAGAGAAATACCACTAATTTCATCGTGGAAAGCCTACAAAAGGTTGAATATAGCCGATGTTAAGTCTCCTCAACGTGTATTTACTCAATTAGAATTAGACAAAGACGCAACTCTATTAGAAGAAGTGACTATTACAGGAAAACTGATAGAAGAACCACCAACAGAGATACAGAACAGGATATTTGGCAGGCCTGATCATGTAGTAAAAGGGGAAACACTTGTTAATAGTGGCAGCACGAACTTAGCCGTTGCACTTCAGGGGAAAGTACCAGGGATGATGATTGGTCAGGAGACTGATAATCGGGGAGTACACTATGTGATTAAGATTCGTGGGCAATCAACTATATTATTAAGCACAGAGCCACTTGTATTACTTGATGGAGTACCTGTTGGCGGACAGGCTTTTGTCCATTCATCTAATGGACAAGGAACCTTAGGTGACACCTCTGGTGATAGGATGGCAATGATAGATCCAAATATGGTGGATCGAATAGAAGTTACAACGAGAGTAAACAGTTTATATGGGGAGGCAGGTCGGAATGGTGTAATTGCCATATTTACAAAAGCAGGCTCTACAAACAGGCTTTCCAATTTGCAAGACCTAAAAACAGTGGACGTGTATAAAATTTCCGGATACAGCACGCCAAGAGAATTCAGGTCGCCAGATTATGATAGTCCAACTTTAGATAAGGAAAAGCCGGATTACCGGTCAACCATATATTGGAACCCGCAATTAAGTACCGATGAAATCACGGGAATCTGTTCAGTATCATTCTTCGCTGCCGATTTACCGGGAAGGTATAGGATTATAGTCGAGGGCATAACTGAAACGGGCAAACCTATTCGCTCTGAGTCTTTTATTGTAATTGATAGTAATTGAGACCTTTCATTGAGCTGATGGGTTAACTTTTGTAAAGATGAGCTATCATTCCAGTATTATTTCCTCCTTTTAGTTGATTCATATTTCCGATCAACAAATTAAATTTTTGTTCATAGTAATATGTCTTTCGTATAGGGCAGAATTTAATCAGTGCACCCATCTCTCTCATCTCATCGAGATTGATCATAAGCATACTCCTGGAGATTCTTATCTTTTCAGAAAAATCTTCTGCTGTGCCTGTAGCTTCTTTTTTAATAAACCAATCAAGTCTTTTCAAGCGGTCAATAGATTTTAGCAGACTCATAGTTTATAACATTTTCAGCTCCCTAACTCCAATTTGATTTCTAACAAGATTATAATAAACACCTTTGCTTTTGGCCAATTGCTCATGGGTACCCACTTTAGGTGAACCCAGAAATAAGGCCTCTTTGAATGTTGCTGAATGTAGCTGCTCCTCAAACGATTCTTTCAACCGATTTGGAACAAATGGTTGAAAGGGCGTGCGTACTACAATCTTTGAGGTGTTCAGCATGGCGTACTTTTTTTGAAGTTCAAAGATTATTCCCGCCCCGGCCTATCCAGAAGCAGCAGTTTATCCCAATCGGAAAGCTTGGGATCGAGAAAGGATATAAGGACTAGGCCAACTCCTGAAAGACCCCCAAGAAGACCCATTGAAGTATCAATGAAATTATTCTCTTTCTCTAAAATTGCTATGGAATCAATTTGTAGTAGATATTTATCTAAGCATTCCAAAGTTAAATTAATCCACCTTATGGCTTCCAAATTAATATCATCGTCATGTGTAATATGATGTATTTTCTTAAACATATAAGCAACACTTGAAGTGCCATGGCAAACCCCCATATCATAATATCCATATTTAGTATAATTTTGTACTCCTGAATCCTTAAGGGATTTGGCAATTGCTTTTTCAAGCAACTCAAATGCTTTGGTTCTAGCTCTTTCGTGCTTTAAAACTTCATAGCCGCGGAGCAAGGTATATGCGATTGAGAGATCGCCATAACACCAAGCAAGTCTTCCAGAAGTTAATGGCTTCTCAGAATACATTATATGGGGAATAGAATTATTATTCTTTGTCAGTTGACTTATTAACCAGTCAATAGAGTTTTCAATTGGTTCAGCGAGATTTTTATGGATTTCAAATTCTTCAAAACACTTAATTAGAAAAAGTAAAATTCCGCACATCCCATGTGGGATGCCAAAATTTATAGTGTCTTTGAATGGCAACCCCATTTGAAATGAGCCAGGAGTTTTCCAATATATTCCATCCTCTTGAATATTGTTTATTAATGCGGCAATGATTTTGCTTATATAAGGAGATGACTTCTCTTTATCATGTTCCCTGACAATAATCGCCTTCCCAATAAAGCCATAAAACACATCATGGAAATTATACTGAAGCTCTTCAGCATTTGTTGACATCACAATTTGGTCTACTATCAATTGCGAACTGCATTTTGCATCCTCATCCAGCAATCCTTTGCTTACCAATTGATCAATAACCCAACATACTGATGATCCATGATGACCAATGCTTATTTGATTTGGCAATCCACTTAGATTGGCTGATTCAATTATTCTTTCTATGATATCAATATAATAATCCTGATATTTTGTTTTGTTTGTTTGTATAAAGCGATTTGAAAAATATAAGGCGCATCCTCCTAGTCCGTTCAATAAACTAGAATTTTCACTTTGAAATCTATCTTCAATTACCTGATCGATTCTATCCAAAGGGTTCTTTTCAATTATAGAATTATTTCTAGTGTCAAAACTCATGTTTAGTAAGTGGTATTATGAAGTACAAGCGGTACTTAAATTGTACCGCTTGAACATTCTTCGATTATAGTTAAGGGCAGTAGCAATAACTTCCAACTCTACAGGTAACGGTACACCAACATGATGCTACGTTTGTATTTCCACATCCGGCAACTGAGGTTCCTCCTTTAATTTCATTCATTTCGTTTTTTGTTAAGCCACTCAAAGTCTCTCTCTTCAAGCTAAGCTTGTTAGTTAATTTCTTTTTCATAAAATTTTATTTTTTTGACTTTTTGCCTACTCTATTCGCTTTTCAGCTTCCGCGGCAGGATGAACAGCCGTGTCACCTTGCGTTCTAAAAATATAAATTCACAGTCCAGCCATACTGGACTGAAAAAAATCTATTCGTTGCCAATCTCTAAAAAATATACACACCGTGCCGCCTCACCCTGCTCATTGACACCTTCTGCCACAATCCGATATTTACCGGGCAAATCGGCAGCGAAGAACGAGACGGTTATTGTGCCTGTTTTAGGATCTGCTGCAACGTTCGGGTTCCAGTAAATAGCGGAACGGTAATCCGCTTTGGAAGTATCCGTGTCTTTATCATCATAGTTTGGAAATTTAAAGTTCCGTGAAGAAGTGTAGCCTGATATTTTCACAGACTGAAAGTTTGGGGCAACTTTTAAGGCCTCTTCTGAGATGCCTTGTTTTGTATAAATAGAAAGAACCCCAAATCCGCTAAATGAACCATACAGAACATTAATTCTATTGGTAAATTCGATAGATTCCACTGTTTCGGGATTAAAACTTGAAATAATTTGCTCTGCGCTTCCACCCATTGGCACATCATTCAGCATTATCAGCACCTCCTTCTTGTTAGAATATGAACTGGAATTCCCTCTCTGAGTATAAACCACCCAATTACCGTCAGTATCCAATCTCACCACTAAACCAGGAAATTTTCCTTGAAGTGAATACAAAAGATTTCCATAAGCAGTATTAATATCCTTTGCTTTAAGAACATAGTCTGGCCTTCCGTAAGGTCTTTTTATCCGATAGTCTTTTTCATATTGCTCTTCTATCCTGCTTGCCTTCACTTCAACACTTTGAAGCAAACGAGCATCCTTTGGCACTTCGTATTCAGAAATAATCCGTTGCTGTGACTGCGTATTTTGAATGGTTAGGTTGAAGGCGCTGTCTCTAAAAGACATAGGTGGTATTTCCCGTTGCAGCAACTCTACTTTGCCGTAAGGATAATCTTTGGCTTTGTCCGCTTTGAAGGAAAACGTGGCAGTATCGTAAAAATCAAAACCAGTTGTTGAGAAAATACCTTGTTCGTTTGTCTCTGTCAGCATCATGTTGCGGGGCTTCATCTGCAATATGGTAAGCATGGCTTTCTCGGGCTTGCCTTTATCGTTCACAAATTTTCCCCTAAAGCCTACTCCATATTCTACCGGGTAGTTTAGCTCTGTGGCTTTTACTTGTTTCTCTTTTTCAAATGGGTAGCCATTCATAATAGTCAAGGGTTCTTCTATTGGAACGACCTGAACAGCATCTGTCACAGAAATGGAGAGATTGGCTGCCAGCGGGTTTCCTTTTTTGTCCTTCACGCTCAGTGTCAGAGTGATCTTCTCCCGTGTCTTATATATTTTTTTATCGGAGGTAATGGTAAGCAAACTGTTTTCTGTGGCTCCCAGTTGCCCTTGCGTGTGATCTACCTTATCGGTGATGTTGAGTATTGGTATGGGTCTTACAAACAGGTTGCTGTCACCAAAGTTGCGGTTAAGGTTGGTGTAGGCACGCAAATAGTAAGTGCCTTCTTTCAGGGTATCGGGTAAAATAAAATCGTTGTGGAAAAAGCCACTGTCAATTTTCAATGCCTTCGTCAGTGTGATTTCTTTTTGGGGATTGATCAACTCCACATACATCACTCTGCTCAGCGAATCTCGCCAATTGGGCTCTTTGTAATGGATGTAGCCTTTAAACCACATCGGCTCACCGGGGTAGTAATAGGGCTTGTCGGTATGCAGATATACTTTTTCGTAAAACCGTTCCATGGTTTTGGCATAGGTGTCTTCCACATCTCCGGCTATGGGTTGGTAGTCAATCGGAAGTTGATCGGCTAAACTTGCTTTGGCCATGTCGCCTTCCACAGTTATGGCTTTTAAGTTGATCGGCAATCCTACTGCACTCACATCCAAAGGGCTGTTGGTTGTAACATGGCTGGTTTCAATTGAACCGTCTTCCCTTGTGTAAATAATAGTTATTGGATTCTCAATGTTTAGCTTGGAATAGCCCGCCAGTGAAGAAGTTGAAAGAAGGGATTTTATATCCACTTCGTTTTCTTTTTCATCTTTTATAAAATAGCCTTCCTCCTTAAGTTGCCCTGCTATCAAGGCCATCAGCCAATGCCGCTGCGAGCCTTGAAAATAATTTTTACGACCCTTCTCCCAGTCTATGTTTTGTTGCATGTCTGCAGGGGGCAGCAGTTCATATTGAACCGGGGCCTGGGAAATTTCTGATAAAGGCAGCTCTGTCAGATAATATTTTATCCGGTAGCCTGTTGCTTTGATTGCAACACTGAGCGGAGACTTTGCAGAGAACACACGTTGATCTTCATCCGCAACCACTCCAATATCGCCTTCATTGCTGATAGCAACTACATTTCCCTTATCTGTACCAATGAGATTCTTTTTCAACTCAGCTCGTTCTTGTTCGGTAAGCTTCGTCACTTTCTTCTTTTTAGCAGCCGCGAGCGACAATTTCAAATTGTATGCACGCCCAGTTTGTATTTTCATAGAAGACCTGTAAATGGAATAGCCATTTTTAAACAGGATAATTTCTTGAAAGCCTGTGAGAACATTTTCCAACTTGAACTGTCCGGCCTCATCACTTTGTGTTCCTATCGTTGTTTTGTTGACAAACACCTCAACACCAACTAAGGGCTTGCCTGTTTTACCATCGGTAATAATGCCGCCAACCTGAGCCATGGAGGTTGCTAATATTAAAAACAGGAATGAAATCACTAAGGCAAAGTGCTTGATAAAAAATTGTTTCATCCGTATAATTTTAAATGTTTTTTAAAGCAAATAAAAGATAATGTTTTCAGTTGAAGGAAATTCAGCAACCTGCATTCCACCCAAAACCTTGCTGCTTTCAAAGTTTAATATTACCCTGCACTCCCTTGTGTAGAGGTAGCTTCGGGAAGTATGGCAGTAGTCCACGGGTGCGCCTAACTCCTTCATTTCTTTTAAGTCTTGTAACAATTGGCTACGGGAGATATTGAGTTTTTGAGAAAATTCCTCAGTGCTGCCCGTGGCCTTTCTCCGAATTAAATCATCCATTCGTTTTAATCGGTCAATGTATTTGAATAAACTCATACCTTATAATTTATGATTTTGAATTGTGATTTAAGATTTTACATTGATTAAATACACATTGATCATCGTCTGCCTGCGCATAAAGCTTCCGCCTTCACTTCGCTCCGGACGGACAGGTCGGCAGACAGGAACATTAACTCCCCAATTCCAATTGGTTTTTTACCAGTTCAAAATATTTTCCTTTTGTTCTTGTTAACTCTTCATGCGTACCTACTTCTACTACCTTTCCTTTCTCCAGCACCACCACCTGATCGGCATTTTTCACCGTACTAAGTCTATGCGCAATCACAAGCACTGTCTTGCCTTTTAAAAATTCATCCAGGTTTTCCATAATTATCTTCTCGTTGTTGGCATCCAGTGCGCTGGTGGCTTCGTCAAAGAAGATCATGTCGGGGTTTTTGTAAACCGCTCTTGCAATCAGCAACCGTTGCTTCTGTCCCTGACTTAACCCAATTCCGTTCATGCCAATTTTGGTGTTGTAGCCCAAGGGTAATGATTCTATGTGCTCTCTGATGTTGGCCACCTTCACGGCATGTAGTAATTTTTTTCGGTCTGGTTCTTCATCTACCAACGCTATATTGCGGGCAATCGTATCCGAAAAAATAAAACCATCCTGCATCACCACTCCACATTGTTGCCGCCAGGTGCTGGCATGAATATATTCCAGTTCTTCTCCGTCAATCGTTATCTTACCTTCTATTGGCTTATAGAATTTTAACAACAGCTTCATTAATGTAGTTTTCCCGCTACCGCTGGTTCCCACAATAGCTGTCACTTTACCTTCGGGTATGACCAGATCAATTCCATCAAGCACCTTGGGCGAGTGCGGTCCTTCATATTGAAATGAAACATTTTCTAATGTTATTGTTCCACCTGCTCCCCTCGCATCATCAATATCTTTAGACCATTTCCCTTCTCCTTTTGGAGAAGGTGGCCAAAGGCCGGATGAGGTGTTTTCCTCATTCTCCAATAAATGTATCTCCCCCACCCGCTCCAGACTTATCTTAGCATCCTGTAAGTCTCTCGTAAAAGCGATGAACTCATTTACAGGCGCATTCAATTGGCCGATGATGTATTGCACGGCCAGCATCATGCCCAGTGTCATGCTTCCGTTCATTACTGCCAATGCCGACATGACGGTAATGATCATATTTTTCGATTCATTTAAAAATAAGCTGCCCGCATCCTGAACTTGCTGAAGTGTTGTGCCTTCCACACTTATCCTGAATAGCTTGGCTTGTATGCGTTCCCACTCCCACCGCTTGCGTGTTTCGCAGTTGTTCATTTTTATTTCACTCATACCTTGTACCGATTGTATGAGGTTGCTCTGATTGTCGCTCATCTGCTGGAAGCGTTTGTAATCAAGCTCTGCCCGTTTTTTCAGAAACAATAATATGAAAACAATATATACGGCACTTATACTAAAGAAAACGATGAAGATGGGTACACTGTAAACCAATAGCACAACCCCAAAAACAAGGAGGTTAAAAAAAGAGAACAGAATGTTTAGTGACGATGTACTCAGAAATCTTTCGATGCGCGAATGATCTTCTATCCTTCTTAAAATGTCACCTATCATTTTGCCTTCGAAGAAGGACATGGGCAGTTTAAAGAGCTTGGAAAGAAAATCGGAAATCAACGAAATATTGATGCGTGTGCTCAAGTGCAATAATATCCACCTGCGTATAAAGTCAACGGCCGTGCGGCTGACAAAGAGCATCATTTGCCCTGCCAATACCAGATAAATAAATTGCACATTCTGGGTATTGATGCCTACATCCACGATGGATTGTGTGAGAAAAGGCAACGTCAATTGAATTAAACTACCTGTGAGCAATCCAAGTACCAGTTGTATAATTAACTTTCTATTGCCTTTGAGATAGCCAAATAAGTAAAGCAGGCTTTTGCGCTTACTCCTTTGCTCCTCGGGTTCATGCTCATAAAATGAAGGCAATGGTTCCAGAATTAGTGCCACACCTTCTTCCTGGCCATTCCCTTTCGTTGAAAGCCAGCCTTTCTTAAATTCTTCTTTGGTGTAGGTGATCAGGCCGGCAGCAGGATCGGCAACAAATACTTTATCGCGTTGAATTTTATAAACAACGACAAAATGTTGTTGATTCCAGTGAACAACACAGGGAAGCGGCACTTCGTCTTCTAACTTATCAAAAGGTATTTTTACGCCAATGGTACGAAAGCCGATTGCTTCTGCCGCATCGCTGATGCCCAGGAGCGATACCCCTTCGCGGGTAATAAAGGCTTTGCTGCGTAGTTCGTGTAAAGAGTAATACCGGCCGTAATGTTTGGCCACCATTTGCAGGCATGTAGGCCCGCAATCCATTTGGTCGAGTTGTTTGTAAACTGGAAAGTGTTGCACTAATTAGTTTGTCAAATTTATATTCTCAACCATCGATTGATAAAAGAATAAAATAAATAACAAACCTATTCTTGGGAATAGGAGAAACTCCTATTCCCAAGAACCCCTTATGGCTTCCGTTTCGTCAGAAATCCTTCAAAGAGTCTTTCCATAGTGTTTTTTAAAAAAAACAAATATAGCAATAAATCGTTTTTTTTAAAAAACAGTCATCCTTAATTCAAAGCGGAGTTATACCTACACCCCCAAATCCCCGCCATCCGAAATCTCAACCAACAATACTTTTACTTCATCTGCCTTGGTGTGCTCACCCATTTTTTCGAAAGACATAATCAGGTTGCGTAGAGCCCTGCGAATGATCTCTAGATTATTACAGGGTTCGAAGAAAGAGCTTTGTGGAACAAGGTGTAATTCCGTAATGTAGTTTTCAATGTCTTTTTTAGAAAAAATCAAACCCCGGTTGAAAGCATTGATGTAAAACTGATTGTTGTCGTCTTTATAAGTAAGGATAAAAAGGTTTGGAAGATTAACTCCATACACGGGTAATTTCAATTTCTGTGCCACCATCATGTAGATAACACAAAGTGTAATAGGGTTTCCCTTGTGCATCTCCAGCACCACGTTGATCATGGAGTTGCCAGGTGAATGAAAGTTTTTAGAATTAGCACCAAACTTCAGTTTGTTAAACAAAACACTATTGATCACTTTGACCTGATCAAATGGATAGAGGTCTGGACGGAACTCCAGCCACGTGTCGTAATAGATTTGTTCCAGTTCCTGCTTAAGCTTTTCAAGTTCAATGTCAGGGTATTGATACGTGGCAATAATCCACATACCGGTGAGCAAGTCTTGTTCCTTACTGGTATACCAGTTTTTTAACCTCTCTTTAACCAAATCATACTGAAGGGTGTGAATTAAATCTTCAATGCGTTGCTGAAGCACAGGGTTGAATGTATTCTCCCATTCTTTTTCTAAAAAAGGAATGATCTTCTTCCCAATTGAGAGAATTTTTTCTTCTACATGAGACGAAACTTGTTTGTCATCATCATCTAAAAGGGAGACCAAGGCTTTAAGTTCGCTTTCCTGCATACTCAATAGTTAATCGAAAATCGTTGAATAGTTAATCGTGGGTAACCCCGATTGACGATTAACTTTTATACTATTAACCTTTTACGTCTGAATGACACCTACATTAAATTTTTCCACGGGTGCATGATTTGCGGCTTCAATTCCACTTGAAATGATCGTGCGTGTTTCCAACGGATCGATCACACCATCCACCCACAATCTTGCAGCCGCATAGTACGGACTCAGTTGCTCATTGTAGCGGTCGGTAATTTCTTTGAGCAAACTATCTTCTTCCTCCTTTTTTATTTCTTTGCCCTGAGCTTTAAGTGCGCTTACCCTTATCTGTAACAAAGTTTTTGCTGCTGCTGCACCACTCATCACGGCAATCTGTGCAGTTGGCCACGCATAAATCAACCTGGGATCATACGCTTTTCCGCACATGGCATAGTTGCCGGCACCATAAGAATTTCCGATGATAAAAGTAAATTTCGGCACTGTTGAGTTGGCCATGGTATTCACCAATTTCGCCCCGTCCTTAATGATCCCTCCTTGCTCAGCTTTACTTCCCACCATAAAGCCGCTCACGTCTTGCAGAAAAACCAATGGAACTTTGCGTTGATTGCAGTTCATAATGAAACGTGCTGTCTTATCAGCCGAATCAGAATAAATTACACCACCCATTTGCATCTCCCCCTTTTTTGTCTTCACCACTTTTCGCTGGTTGGCGATGATTCCCACCGCCCATCCATCAACACGTGCAAAACCACACACTAATGTTTTTCCGTAAAGGGCTTTATATTCATCGAACTCAGAATTATCCACTAGTCGCTTGATTACCTCCACCATATCATACGGCTTGGTGCGATCGGATGGAATCAATCCATAAATATCCGTTGGCTTTTCCAAAGGAGGCTTAGGCTCAGCACGATCAAATCCTGCTTTTGCGAAAGCACCAAGTTTATCAAACAAATTGCGGATGTGATCAAGGCATGCCTGGTCATTTGGAAATTTATTGTCCGTGACTCCGGATATTTCGCAGTGAGTAGTAGCACCTCCCAACGTTTCATTATCAATGTCTTCGCCAACGGCCGCCTTCACCAGGTAAGAACCTGCTAAAAAAATAGATCCGGTTTTATCTACAATCATTGCCTCATCGGACATGATGGGTAGATAAGCTCCGCCCGCAACGCAACTTCCCATGATTGCAGCAATCTGAATGATGCCCATGGAAGACATTTTTGCATTGTTTCTAAACTGCCGGCCAAAATGTTCTTTGTCAGGAAAGATCTCATCTTGTAGGGGAAGAAAAACCCCCGCACTATCCACCAAATAAATAACAGGTAGATGATTGTCCATGGCAATCTCCTGGGCACGCAGGTTCTTTTTTGCAGTGATCGGAAACCATGCACCTGCCTTTACAGTAGCATCGTTGGCAACAATTACGCATTGTCTTCCTTTTACATAACCAATGCCTGTAACTACACCAGCCGAAGGACAACCTCCATGCTCTTTGTACATTCCATCGCCTGCGAAAAGCCCTACTTCTAAAAATGAAGAGCCTTTGTCTGTAAGGTATTCAATTCGTTCGCGGGCTGTAAGCTTGCCTTTTTGATGCTGGTCTTCAATTTTTTTCTCGCCACCACCCAGCATGGTCTTCTTGGCTTTTGCCTTTACCTGCGAGCAAAGCTGCTTAAGATGGTCTTCGTTTTTATTAAATTCTAAATCCATTTTTAGTCGGTAATCAGTAATCAGTATTTGGTAATCGGTATCATACAGATTACTGTTTACCGATTACTATTTTTTGGTGGCTGCCTTCTTTCGTTTCTCTTCTTGTTCCTTTCTATCACGGTCAATTTTCTTTTTGCTCTTGCCCAATGGTGACAGGAAATGACTGGGGTCGTTATTGAAATTAACCGCCAGGCTATCCAGGCTAAGTAGAAGTCTATTGAGATTGACATACAAAGAATCTTCCGTTAACAGCTTGCTTGCCGTGTTGTCTCCCTTCTTAAGCTGGGCCAAGGTTTGATTCAAACTACTTAGTGTCTGCTGTGCTTTTAAAAGGGTCTGGTTCAACTGAAGACGTTTCAGTGAGTCAGACAAAACTTTAAAATTCTTAAGCGTAGGATCCAATTCCTTTAGTGTTCCATTCAAATTGTCGGCCAATGCTTTAAGTGTACCCGAAATCTCTTCCATCTTAACGTTGGCATTACCGAGCGTTCTGTTAAGCATATCAGGCGTGGTCTGAAGTTTAGCAAAAATAGCATCCAACTGTTGCGTGTTTTTTGTAAGGTTATCGATCATGCCATTGAATTTCCGAAGGGTTGTTTGCACGTTATCCGCCACAGGCGTTGCCGTTTCAGAAATCACCGTAAACAAACCCTTAGCAACTTCTGCAAGAATAGTGTCCTTCGGTGACTTTGGCTTTACTACTGCCCCAATTGAAAGCAAAATTGATTTTCCTCCTAAAAAGTCGCTGTCTAAAATAGCTTTCGTAGAATCTCCCAAAGAGACGTCAGAATCTATATTGATCTCCACTAAAACCTTATTTTGTTTATTCTGCAAAATTTTAATGCGGCTTACTTGCCCTACTGCATAGCCATTCACCAAAACAGGGTTCCCCACGGCAAGCTGATCGATATTATCGTACACTGTATAATATTTAGTTTTTGTTGAGAAAAAATCGCTTCCCTTCAAAAAATGAAAACCATAGTACAGTAGCACGATCGTAGCTGCCATAAAAAGACCCACCACCAATTCTTTATTCTTCTTCACATTAGTTAGTTTACAGATTCAATTTGATTTTTATACTCTTTAAATGCGCGGTAGATACCTGAAGCAATCAGGTCTTGCCCGTTTTCACTCAATAAATAATTTTCTTCCTTAACATTTGAAAGAAATCCTGTTTCGATCAAAACACTTGGCATTGTTGTGCGCCACAAAACAACAAATCCTGCCTGCTTTACACCTCTGCTGTGTCTTCCCACCTTCCCTTTAAATTGACTCTCCACTTTTTGAGCGAACTTCAAACTGCTTTCCTGATAGGCACTTTGAGTAAGTGAAAATAAAATATACGACTCTGGACTATCCGGATCAAAGCCTTCGTATCGTTCTTGATAATTCTCATCCATTAAGATCACCGAATTCTCGCGCTTTGCCACATCAAAATTTCCTTTATCCATTTTAAGTCCCATCACATACGTCTCAGTGCCATAAGCGGGCGCGCCCGGCATCGAATTGGCATGGATACAAATGAATAAATCTGCCTTATTCTTATTGGCAATATTGGCACGCTGATCCAACGCTATGTATCGATCATCTTTGCGTGTATAAATTACTTTGACCCCTGGAATATTTTTTTCGATATAAGCACCAAGTTTGAGCGAAATGCTTAGCGCAATATCCTTTTCTTTCGAGATTTTACCCAACGTGCCCGGGTCATGGCCACCATGCCCTGCATCAATCACTACCACATCTACTTTGAAGTCTGTTTTAACCGAAGAAGCGGAGAAATTTAGCAAGGTTATTGCTATTAGCAGGGTTTTGAATCTGATATTCCTCACGAGCTTAACGATGTCTAAAGTA
>JANOLM010000096.1:0-26219 GCA_031419815.1 Bacteroidia bacterium | reverse complement strand
GTAACAATGCAGAATCTGATGCACGATGGTGGGTTTTCGTCCAGCGGGATTACACAGGATTTGGTTGCGCGATTATCGAAATAGAAATTGATACTGGATACTTGATGCTAGATTAAACTATCCAGCATCCAGTGTCCAGCATCTAGCATTTATGGTTTCCTTCCCCCACTGCAAAATTAACCTTGGACTAAATGTCATCGCCAGAAGGCCGGATGGATTTCATGATATTGAAACTTGTTTTTTCCCAATTCCCTGGACAGACATTCTTGAAATCATCCCAGCTCAAGAATTAAAAGTGGATGTCACAGGACTGGCGATTCCTGGCCAGATAGAAGAGAATTTATGTGTGAAAGCTTATACTCTTCTTAAAAAAGATTTTGACCTTTCGCCTGTGCATATTCATTTGCATAAACTTCTTCCAACAGGTGCCGGATTAGGAGGAGGCTCTTCCAATGCTGCATTCGCTTTACGAATGATTAACGAAATTTTCCAGCTCAATCTGTCTGCAGGTAAGCTAGCGGGTTATGCATCAGTTTTAGGAAGTGACTGCACTTTTTTTACACAAAAGAATGCGATGATGGGAACAGGACGAGGAGAGATTTTAAATCCAGTCAATGTTTCTCTGAAAGGGAAATTTTTGATTTTGGTAAAACCCGATATCCACGTTGCGACTGCGGTAGCATATGCTGGCGTTACACCCCGAAGCTCTTCGCAATCGTTACGAGAGGTTATCGAAAAAATGCCCTTCGAAAACTGGAAAGAATTTTTGTTCAATGATTTTGAATCGAACGTGTTTAAAAAATTTCCGCAGATAAGTGAATTGAAAAACAGATTGTATGAGGCCGGTGCTGTTTACGCAAGTATGAGCGGCTCTGGTTCTTCTGTGTTTGGAATATTTAATCAAGCAGTTGATTTGAAGGCACAATTTGCAGGAATGACAACGTGGAGTGGAGAGCTGAAATCCTAAGGTTGAAAAGTTAAACGACTCCAAATTTTTTCTTTAAATAGGGATAAGAAGCAACAGCACTAAGGATGATCAGCGTGCCGATATAAAAATTCAGACCCATCACTTCTTGTCCGCCAAAAACAATTAGAGCCAAAATGATTCCATATAGTGGTTCGAGATTGAGAGCGAGTTGAATAAAAAAAACCGAAAGCTTTTTCATCAGGTTAATAGCCGCTGAATAAGCATACACTGAGCAAGCCCACGCCATGATGGCGATATAGACCCAGTCCATGGACTCAGGTATCAATTGCAATTTTGAATCAACTGCCCAGTATTGTTTATAAACTGGAAAAAACAACAGAACGCCAAGAGTTGCTCCAGTCATTTCATAAAAAGTAATGGTGTGAGCGGTAACCCGCGAAATCATTTTTGAATTGATGACACTGAAAAGCGCAGCCGTTAAACCCGACATGATGCCGAGGAAAAGACCCATCGGATATTGAAAGCCAAATGAAAATATGATGTAAAGCCCTATTAAGACAACTATACCAAGACCAATTTCCAGAGGCTGTATCTTTTTTCCTTTTGCCAGTGGTTCAATCAGGGCAGCCCAGAATGAACACGTAGCAAAACCCACTAAACTTGTAGAGGGATTTGACACTCTTCCGGAGGCGAAGAAAGTAAGCCAATGAATAGCAACGATAAATCCGGTGGCTAATAAGTAAATAAGGTCTCTTGTTTTAATTTTAAAAGTGCCCTTGGCAATTATGATCAACACGCCCATTCCAATGGCAGCAAGTAAGGTGCGATAGAAAACCATTTCTACACTGGGTATGGTCACCAGTTTGCCAAGCACTGCTGTAAAGCCCCACAGGAAAACGATGAAATGTAATTTAAGATAATCGTTGGTGGTGGCCATCAGCGCGGAACATATTTATACATCCCCAAAGAGATGGCGCCAAAAACCACATTCGGTATCCAAGCCGCTATGATGGGAGAAAGTGAGCCGGCCTCAGCAAATGTGCGCGACATCATAAAAAACAAGATGAAAATAAAGGAAAGAAAAAAACCAAGTGCGATTTGAAAGCCCGTTCCACCGCGGCTCTTCCGTGCTGACACGATCGCACCCATGAAAACCAAAACAAAAATGGTAAAAGGCGATGCGAACCGAATATACTTTTCCACTTCGTAAGCTTCAACACCGGTTGCTCCTCTGAACTTAAGTTTATTGATGTGCTCTTGAAGCTCTGGGATGGTCATCCCGTCAAACTTTCTGTTTTCGCTTTCAAAATCTTTGGGCGATATGGCCAGCGTGGTGTCCAGTTTTTCTCCAGATGTAACAATCAATCCCGAGTCTAGATTGACATTAAAAATTTTCTGAACCTGATGTACTTTCCACCATTGGAGTGTCCATTTCTTTTTGGTGCTGTCCCATTGAATATTATCGGCTGTTAATTTTTGGAGCAGTTCATTGTCTTTAAATTTTTCAAGCGTAAACTGATACCCTACATTAGTTTGGTTATTATAGCTTTGAATATAGAGATATACATTAGGCTCAATCTGAAGATGAAGGTTACGTGTATCGAAATAATAATTTCGCTGAATATATTGGGTGTCAAAGGCAAGTCGTGAACGATTGGATTGTGGGATAAGCCAACCATTGAATATAAAACTTAAAATGGCGATGAGCAAAGCACCCATAAAGTAGGGAAGCAAAAATCTGCGGAAGCTTACGCCACTGCTGAGGATGGCGATGATCTCTGTTTGGCCTGCCATACGCGATGTAACATATACGACAGCAATAAAGACGGTGATGGGTGCAATTAAACCGGCAATCCAGGGAATGAAATCCAGGTAGTAGCCTAAGATGACCATTCCACTTAAATTATTTTCTGAAAATTTGTCTAACTTCTCGGTGATATCAATGACCGTAATAATGGCCACTAATATCATCACCACAAAAAAGAAAGTCGTAAGGATTTTTTTGAGGATGTATTTATCGAGAATCTTCATTAAAGTCGTTGTGATACTACTTTTACCATTTTATTTTTCCATTCAGCAAAGATGCCTTCTTCGATTTTTTGGCGGGCCTGTTTCACAAGCCAAAGATAGAAGGTAAGGTTGTGTATGGAAGCAATTTGCGCGCCTAAAATTTCTTTGTTAATGATTAGGTGACGAAGGTAGGCCTTTGAATGAAGAGTACTTACATATCCACCCAATTCCAGGTCGATGGCACTTAGGTCGTCTTTCCATTTTTCGTTTCGTATGTTAATAATACCTTGCGTGGTAAAGAGCATTCCATTGCGGGCATTGCGGGTTGGCATTACGCAATCAAACATATCAATACCCAGGGCAATGCATTCTAAAATATTTTCAGGTGTGCCTACGCCCATCAGATAGCGAGGCTTATCAGCCGGTAAAATACCACAGACAAGATCGGTCATTTCATACATGATCTCGTGGGGCTCACCTACAGACAATCCACCTATGGCATTGCCTTGCTGATTTTGTGACGCGATAAATTCAGCAGATTCTTTTCGAAGATCTTTGTAAACACTTCCCTGCACAATTGGAAAGAGTGCTTGATCATAATCATACTTAGGCTTCGTACTATCAATTCTGTTCACGCATCGTGCGAGCCAATCGTGGGTCATCTTCATCGATTTTTTCGCGTAAGCATATTCACATGGATAAGGTGTGCATTCATCAAAGGCCATAATGATGTCGGCACCAATAGAGCGCTGGATATCCATCACCGACTCTGGACTGAAAAAATGTTTGGATCCGTCAATATGTGATTTGAAGGTGACGCCTTCTTCTTTGATCTTTCTATTTTCGGAAAGCGAATAGACCTGATAGCCGCCACTGTCGGTGAGGATGGGATGGGTCCAGCCATTAAACTTGTGCAAACCTCCTGCCTTCTCCAACAGTTCGATTCCCGGCCGCAGGTAAAGATGATAAGTGTTTCCCAAAATGATTTTAGCATCGATGTCATGTTCAAGTTCGCGTTGATGAACAGCCTTGACAGAGCCGGCTGTGCCCACCGGCATAAAGATGGGAGTGGGGATATCACCATGATCTGTAATTAAGAGACCCGTTCGGGCTTTTGAGTTAGGGTCTTTTGAAATGAGCTTAAATTTCATTGGGGTAAAGATAAGCGTAGATGATTCTTATTTTAATCACGACTGTTCAATATTAAATAAGGTTCGTTGACTATTGAAGGTCTGGTTGAAGCTTTAGCCTTTCGAGATTTAGGTTGACATGAAAGATTTGTGATGCAGCAGTTTCTAGCCAAATGATGAGATTGGCCTTCGTACAAAAAAGTTTTGACCTTCTTTCGGCAAGTTCACGCTCATAACCCTTTCCCATCTCTTAAGAAGCCTCTATCTTTGCCAGGTTTTTAATTCTTAATTAATATCTCTTGCCGGTACTTACCATTTTTTGCCTCACCCTGCTTGGTATCCAAATTATTTATCTCAGTTTATTTCTTTTTGCTTTCGCGAAAGAGAATAAAGCCGCTATCGGCAATTCGCAACCTGTTTCGGTGATTGTATGTGCGCACGATGAAGAGCACAACCTGCGCGAGTTGGTGCCTCTGCTGCTAGCCCAGGATCATCCAGAGTTTGAAATTATCATTGTGGAAGATCGGTGCAACGATGGAACGTATGATTACTTACTCGCAGCCACCAAACAAGACTCACGTCTTAAAATGGTGAGGGTTGTGCATAAACCCGAGCACATCAGCGGAAAGAAATTTGCACTCACATTGGGAATTAAAGCGGCAAGATATAATTGGGTTTTATTAACCGATGCGGACTGCCGGCCAACGGGAAATAACTGGATCAAAAGAATGAGTGAATGTATGGAGGGCAGCACTCAAGTTGTACTAGGATTTTCGCCCTATTTCAAATCCAAAGGTTTGCTTAATGCATTCATCCGGTTCGAGTCCTTTCTTACGGGAATTCAATTTATTGGTTTTGCAATTTTAGGATGGCCATACATGGGAGTGGGCAGAAACCTGGCGTATCAGAAATCTTTTTTTTTGAATAATAAAGGGTTCAACTCGCATTTAGCTGTAATGGGAGGAGATGATGATTTGTTTGTTAATCAGCATGCTATTGGGGCTATCACTAAAACTTGTATGGGGGCGGAAGTGTTGATGAAGTCGTCACCAAAAACTACCTGGAAGGAGTATTATGTTCAGAAGCTCCGTCATTTATCGGTAGGCAAGCACTACAAATTTTCGGATAAGCTCATCCTCGGCATTTTCTCATTGACCACTGTGACTGCATGGTTTCTGGTATTGCCGGCCTCCTTCTTCAGCCCGTTTATGGAGTGGATTCTTTTGATTTTTTTTGTGCGCTGGATTCTTTTAGTAATTCTCTTTCACAAGGCTTCCCAAAAACTAGGTGAACCTTTTGAGGCTTGGAAAGCACCCTTTTTAGATTTTATTTATGCCTTTTATTATCTTGTCACCGGCCCGATGGCGTTAGTATCCAAAAAAGTACGATGGAAGAGTTAGAAGAAGGCAGGTTTTCGACAAAAGCACTGGAAGATTTCAAGTTCATTGACCTGGCCGTAGCAGGAGATGATAAAGCTTATGCCAAACTCCTAACCCGCTACAAGCGCCCTGTCTACCACATGATACTAAAGATGGTGCGAAACATCGATGATGCTGAAGATCTTACTATGGAATCGTTCTCAAAGGCCTTTCGCAGTCTACACCGGTTCAAGAAAGATTTTACGTTCAGCACCTGGCTTTTTCGTATTGCAACTAATAACACTATCGATTTCATCCGCAAGAAAAAACTGAATACGTTCAGTATAGAAAATTCCTATACCGATGATGATGGTCAGTCCGTTTCGATAGACATTGAAGATAAAAACAATGACCCCCAGGAGGAGGCCATAAAATCGCAGAAGGAAGAATTAATGCAAGTTTTTGTTGGCATGCTGCCACCCAAATACCAGAAGCTGGTGAGGCTACGGTATTATCATGAGCTGTCTTATGAAGAAATTGCCAAAAATATTGATGCACCACTCGGCACCGTAAAAGCCCAACTTCACCGTGCCCGCGAATTAATGTATGACCTAATCAAAAATAAAAAGGAACACATCTAACGTGGTAACCGGTTATCAGTAATCTGGTAATCGGTGTCGCTTAACTGATTAACTGATTACCGATTAACTGATTACTGATTACCAGGTTTTGCATATCACCACCTATCGTGTGTTAGCTTTTTTCTTTTGAGATTTTTATTTACCTATGTAGTTGTGAAAAAGCTGTTGACCCTCTTTTTGCTCTTTTTATTCCTGCTCAATGTACTTGGATATTATGGCGTTTTTATGGGGTTACAGCTTAAGACGTCTCATCAAATGCGACAACATTTTGATGATGAAAACTATGTGCATCAAGAAGTTACATTTAAAGTGCCTCTCACTGTTCCTTATTCAACAGATTCAAAAGAATATAGCAGGGTAGATGGAGAGTTTGAACACAACGGTGAAGTTTACCGCCTCGTAAAGCAACGTCTTCAAGGGGATACTTTGTTTATTGTTTGCGTTAAAGACAACACCTCCAAGAGAATTAATCAGGCACTGGCAGATTACGTGAAAACGTTTACGGATAAGCCGGGCAGCTCCCAAGAAAATTCTAAAAGCAATCAGAATTTAATTAAAGATTTTATCAGTAACTCAGTATCCATTGAGAAGCAAAACTCCGGATGGGAAAAGAAACTTACTTTTTATTTAGTTGAAAATAAGTATGAACTCTTAAGCAGTTCACTGACCGGCCCACCTCCCAAGGCCTAATTTCTTTTATAAAAACCCTGCTTATCTGTGGGGTAATAATCAATCACAATAAATATAAAAACTGGCCTTGCCTTCACTGCGCATGGGAAGTTCTATACATCACCTTAAATTTTTTTATGCAGATGGGGCTCTTCATCTGAGAAAAAAATGAACAACCAAAATTAAAACTATGATGAAAAAGTTTACTTTTTTAATTGCAATCGTTTTGACGGCCACGGGCTGGCTGAAGGCTCAAAGTCTGACAGACGGCCTGATGATGACGAAGGGGGCGTTTTGTACTGGATTTCTGTACACACACGATCAGTGGAAAAACTACTGGGAAGGTGAACTGAAACGTGACAACCAAAACATTGGAAACATTACTACGCAAAGCCTGACGTGGGTAGGAAATTATGGTGTAACCGATCGTTTGAATATTATTGTCATGGCACCTTACGTCACAACTAAAGCAAGCAGTGGAACCTTACAAGGTTTGAAAGGTATGCAAGATTTGTCTGTAGCTATTAAGTATAGATTTTTCGCAAAAGACTTCGCCACTGGTGGCTTGAAGGCTTTTGCAATCGGTTATACTTCAACCCCGCTGACGAACTACACACCTGATTATTTGCCGCTCTCAATTGGAATGGCAAGTACAAATTTAGCTGGGCGATTAACGCTCAATTACCACCTTAACAGAGGATGGTACATTAATGGATCCAGCGGGTACTTGCTGCGCAGTAATGTTACTTTAGATAGACCTTCTTACTACACTAATGGAAAAATTACTTTTAGCAATGAGGTACAATTACCAAATGCATTTGATTTTTTAGTGAACATTGGTTACCTCAAAAAAGGATTACAAGTTGAACTGACGTATTCCCAACAAAATACATTAGGTGGTGGTGATATCCGCAGGCAAGACATGCCTTTTGTTTCTAACCGCATGAATTTCTCAAAGGCTAGTGCTCTCGTGATGTATTATTTACCGAACCTCAAAAATCTTGCGGTTCGGGGATCGGCCGGCTATACAGTTGCTGGTCGTAATGTTGGCCAATCAACTACTCTTATGGCTGGCGTACTTTATACGTTTAATTTTTTTAAGACCGAAAAACCAATTGTAGAATGAAATCAAAATCTACCATCATAATCCTAGCGTCAGTTCTATTACTGACCATAGCTCCAATTCGTTGCAAGGAAATTGTCTCTGAAGAACTTTTTCCTTTAGCACCTGCTAAGCTTGATGATACTGCCGGCTCATGGAAACCAATAGTACTTAGTGCCAATGATCAAATAGCAGTGGCCGCTCCAACTGCTATAACCTCCGATGCTTATAAAGTGGAACTAGTAGCTATTAAGGATGCTCAAAGCAAACTCACAAAAAATCAAAGGCGTATTATCGAATACTGGAGTGCGGGTGGAGTACTTCGCTGGAATCAAATTCTTCGCGAGTTAGTAGCGCGCTATAACTTGCCTCCAGCTCCGCTGGCAGATAACAGTTATCCGTTACCTGATTCTGAAAATCCGTTTGCTGATCCGGCTTTTCCGTTTTCCAATCCTCCATATGCAGCTCGTGCTTATAGTTATGTTTCAGTTGCCCAATATGATGCGCTCAAGGCCGCATGGTTTTATAAGTATCAGTATAACCGGCCTGCACCTTACGCTGTGGATAATGGAATTCAGGCATTGATGCCAACCACAACACTACCTGCTTATCCTTCTGAGGATGCTGTTATCTCTGGCGTGACTGCTGAAATGCTGAAGTTATTGTTTCCTGCGGCCGTTGAAGAAATTACATTACGGGCTGGTGACCAACGCAACGCTGCTCTGTGGTCTGGGAAAGCAACAGCCAGTGATATTTCAGCAGGACTTGCTTTGGGTAAGGCAGTGGCTACTTTTATTTCAGCACCCGGCACTGGTCGATTTAGAACGGACGGCATGGTCAACGCAGTAGGCAATAAGACACAGTGGGATGCATTGGCCGATGGCGCAATAGCACGAGGGGAAATCCCCTGGATCAGTCTTGACATACCTGTCCGTCCATGCATGCTACCCAATTTTGGAAAGGTGAAAGCCTGGAACATGACGCCTGCACAAATCATTAGTGAAAGACCTTTACCACCGCCTCCCACTTTATCTAATGAAATGTCAGAGGAAGTTGCTGAGGCGAAATACTATGCTAAGCATCTTACGCGCGAGCGTCTTGCCATTGTGCACAAGTGGGCCGATGGGGCAGGCACCTATACCCCTCCAGGTCATTGGAATGATATGGCAGAAGAATACATTGCCAAATCAAACTTCAGTGAAGTTCGTGCTGCCCGTGCTTTTGCATTGCTTAACATGGCCCTGCACGATGCGGCTGTGGGTTGTTGGGAAACGAAGTATTTCTATTTTAATCCCAGGCCGTCACAATTGGATCCTACTATTCGCACAGGAACAGGTATTCCAAACTTTCCAGCTTACACATCAGGGCACTCAACATTTTCCGCCTCAGCAGCAACAGTACTTTCTTACTTGTTTCCTTCCGATGCAAAATATTTCAACGATGAGGCCACAGAAGCTTCACTCTCTCGGTTGTATGGTGCTATTCACTATCGCTCGGATTGCGATAAAGGATTGGCGCATGGTAGGAAGATAGGTGGTTACACAGTGACTTTTGCAAATAACGATGGCGCAGGCAATTAGTAATCATATGTTTATTATTTAGTTTATTTATTTGAATTACGGAGAGGGATAAGTCTCTCTTCGTTTTTTCAATCCTTTGTAAGGATATTCCATATCATGAAGAAAATTCTAATTTTATTTATTAGCATCATTCTATTCCTGCCAGTCTTTGCACAGGAGCAGATTGATTCTCTCAAAACGAAACGATTAGACGAAGTTATTATCAAGGGAAAAGCTTTGTTTGATATGGAACGACTTACTCCTGTGGAAGGCACTAATATTTGGTCTGGCAAGAAGAATGAAGTGATCAACGTACAAAATCTTAATGCCAATATTGCCGAAAAAACTCCGCGACAGATTTTTGCTAAGGTGCCCGGTGTGTTTGTTTATGATATGGATGGCAGCGGTAACCAAACGAACATTTCAACACGGGGCCTTGATCCGCACCGAGGATGGGAATTTAACATCCGCAGAAATGGAGCTATTACAAATTCTGACATGTACGGTTATCCTGCCAGTCATTACAGTATGCCCATGGAAGCTGTTGAGAGAATTGAAATGGTGCGTGGAACAGGCGCACTGCAATATGGAGCTCAGTTTGGCGGCATGTTGAATTATGTTTCTAAAAAACCCGATACAACACAGTCTGTATCATTTGAGAGTGTTAACACGGCAGGTTCATTTGGATTACTAAGCACCTACAACGCAATAAGTGGTAAGCTGGGCAAGTTTCAATACATGGCTTATTACAGCAAGCGCGTATCTGATGGCTATCGCGATAATGGAAGTTCAAAATACGATGCGCAGTCGTTAATGTTAATTTATAAGGCTAACGATCAACTAAAATTTACGGCAGAGTTGAGCCGGTCAAATTATGTCTATCAGATTCCGGGCCCGCTTACCGACAGCATGTTTTACGCAAATCCAAGACAGTCTACACGGACAAGAAATTATTTCAATCCGGAAATCTGGGTTCCTTCCTTACGGATGGATTGGAAACCGAATTCGCGTACTCATGTGTCGTGGACAAATTCTGCTGTGCTAGGATATCGTAACAGCGTGCAGTTCGATAAGCCTGCGAATGTAGTAGACGCCATTAATCCGGTAACGCTTGCCTATGCACAACGCCAGGTAGACATTGATAATTTCAATAGTTACACATCAGAGTTGAGAATGCTTCACACCTATTCACTTTTCAATTTGGAAAGTTCTTTAGCTGCTGGCGTGCAATATTTCAACAATGATCTTCATCGTCAGCAGTTGGGTAAGGGAACTAACGGAACGGATTTTGATTTATCGCTAAGTGCGCCAGGTTGGGGAAGAGATCTGCATTTTAAAACTCAGAATGTTGCTTTTTTTGCAGAGAATAAATTTCAAGTGCTTCCCAATCTTGCCATTAGTCCCGGAGTAAGGTTTGAAGCCGGACAATCGGATATGTCTGGAATCATCAGCTATTACGATGCAGTGCAGATACCCACTACAATTAAACACCAGTTTCCACTTTTTGGAATCAATTCCGAGTATCAACTTAAGCGAGGCTATTCTTTGTATGCGGGATGGTCGCAAGCTTATCGCCCTGTGATTTTTAAAGACATCATCCCGGCATCCCTTTATGAGAAGGTAGATAAGACTCTTAAAGATGCCGATGGTAATAATCTGGAAGCAGGGTTCAGGGGAAATTCAAAATCACTTCGGTGGGATGTGGGTGTTTTCAGATTGCAATACAATAATCGTATGGGCAGCCAGTCCATGCAGGATGAGAATGGGGTATTTTATATATACCGAACCAACATTGGAAATTCGGTAACAGAAGGAGCAGAGGTATTTGTTGAATATGGCATAAAATTGTATAAGAATTTTGATGTCTCTTTGTTTACTTCCACTGCACTCTTCAACGGGCGGTACAATAATGCGCAAATCCGTTCGGGCGATACTAATATTTCTGTTAGCGGAAATAAAATTGAAAGCGTGCCGGAAGTCATCTCGCGCAATGGACTTACTCTGAGATTGCATGATGCCAGCATTTCTATCTTATATAGCTACACAGGTGAATCGTATGCAGATGCTTTGAATACACGAACGCCATCAGTCAATGGTGCTGTCGGGTTGGTGCCAGCTTATGGATTGCTAGACATTAATTCCTCCTTTAAAATTTTAAACCAGCTTATCATAAGAGTAAATGTCAATAACCTACTGAACAAACAATACTTTACAAAACGGCCTTCGTTTTATCCAGGCCCAGGTGTTTGGTCTTCGGATGGTAGGTCTGTAAATGTTACGCTTGGGTTTAAGATATAGTCAGAGTAGAATTTAGTTTTAGTTTAGAGGTGAGTTTTAGCAGCGTCAGGAGTGGCGCTGCTTTTTTATAGATAGACTCATACATAAAAATCACCTTCTGTTTTTTATAAGGGCATAAATCGCCACCATTCCCCACACAATTTCAAGAATAACAAATGGAATAGCGTTGATTAGATAAGAGCCATACCCCACCAATGCGGCACCTCCTAAGTTCAATAAATTGTAGGCCTTGTCGGTTGGTTTAAGTTTATTTATTGTGAGTAGCAAAAAGGCGAGGAGGATCAGCGATACGCCTGCTGAGTTGATTATGTTTTCTATGTTCATGTACATGTGTTAATCTTCTGAAATTTTTTTTTAATCGTTTTGTGTAAACTAATCTTTACTGTTTCAACAGAATACTCACCGGAAGTGATAACAAGTAAATTCCAGAAACAACCAATGATCCTGAAATAGCATAACACAAACTTGTTTGTAAAACATAAAAAATAGGTACCACTACTATGCCCAAAGCAAACTTTAGCGAGCCGATGAATTGAGGATCTTTAACTTTTGTTTTCAATACCCACCGTATTACTGCCCAAGGTAAAAGATGATTTACGAATTCGTAAAGGAAAATCGGATTCCACCATGGTTCATTTTTATGAGTGATGCTTTTGGCGGGTTCAGCTTCTGGTAATTGTGGAGTTGTAGAGATAATGTATTGATCTGATTTTAATTGCGCAGCGAGATCTTTTTTTATGATTCTATTTTTTAGGAAGTACCCCACTTTTTTTTCATAGTCAGGTTGTTCAATGTGAAGCATTAGTGATTTGAGAGCTTCGCTGGTTTTATTTACTAAAAGTTCTTGTTGTTCCTGAAGGCTAGTGGTTTGTTGAATGGTATCTTTTACGGATATAGATTGGCCAAAGCTGACCAATACACGCGAGCGAAATTCAGAATGAGAGTCATATTGTATGCCAACCGGAATAATTTTTACGCCCAATGTCCACTTATTTTTTTCCTCTGCTGCCAAAGCGATTCGCGCAAAACCCTTTTGCAGCGGACGTAATCTCCAATGTTCATCGTGGTTGCCTTCGCCAAAAACCACAATCGCTTCTCCTCGGGTCAGCAATTGCACACAATTGTCAATGACTTCGTCATTTTTACGGAGCGTGCTAAACCCATCCCGAAAACGGTAGACCGGAGTCATTTTAAAAGTATTGAAAATTTTTTTCATCAGGGGTTTTTGAAAAACATTGGCACGTGTGAGAAACCACGGATTGTGATGAGAACTGCAACCTAGCACCACGGCATCCAGAAACGCATTCTGATGATTGGCCACAAAAATAACCGCACCTTCAGGAACAGGCTGAATGTTGCGGACTTGCCATTTTTTAAAGTAAAACTTTAGTGCAATTCTACAGTATATTTTAAGGAAGAGGTAGCTTAGGTTTTTCATGGAAGCAATTCACTATATCGAATTGCAAAGAGGAGTTTGTGTATTGTTTTTTAATTTCATGAATATAAAAATAATCACAGCAAGCTAAGTTTTTAATTGGAAAAGACTTATTGCGGTTTCAACTTTTACTATTTCGATTTTTTTCATACCAATCATCCACAAGCAACTCATAACCCTCGGCTGCCTGCACCGCCAGTTGATCGCACCTTTCATTTTCCAGATGGCCGGCATGACCTTTTATCCAGGTAAATTTTGGTTTTAACTTTTGATGAAGAGGAATATACCGTTGCCATAAATCCGGATTGGCTTTCTTGACAAAGTTTTTTTTCTGCCAGGTCCAGATCCAGCCTTTCTCAACCGAGTCTACTACATATTTAGAATCGGAAAAAATGGTGACTGCTATTCCTTCTTTTTTTATTGCTTCAAGACCAACTATTACTGCCAATAATTCCATTCTATTATTAGTAGTAAGTCGAAAACCCTGGCTTAGTTCTTTAACATGTTTATCGAATTTAAGAATGGTGCCGAAGCCCCCTGGCCCTGGGTTGCCTTGTGCTGCGCCATCCGTGTAAATGCGAATCAAGATTGGGGATCGATTAAAATTCCGTGTTTTTCAATTTCACCGATGAAGGGATCAGAGTCAACAGTTTCTGACGCATGATAGGTGTGTAGTTCTAACAAGGATGGAAATTTCACTTTCAATTTTATCAAAGATTCAACATCAAGCTGAATACATCCAGTAAACTTTTCGTCCCAAATAGCAAGAAAATCACTTGTATTAGCCTTTACCCAACGGGCTTTCAAAAGTTTCCCCAAGACCAAATGAAAAAAGAACAGAGCATGCAAAAATCGTTTTAGTTTCAAAAGATCTTCTGCTGTTGTCCAATCCAGTTCGGCTGTTTTAACCCAATGCTGTATTTGTTCTTCCTTGCCCATATATCAAAGTTAATAAATCAGAAAGGAAACACGTTTGTTTTAAAAATCTTAACTGCGATGGCCAGCAGGATCACGCCAAAGACTCTTCGTAAAACCGCAAAGCCAGATTTTCCTACAACGCGCTCCAACCAAGATGAAGAGCGCAATACAAAGTAGACCAGAATGAGATTGAGTAGAATGCCGATGAGTACATTGGTTTCGGTATATACAGCTCGCAGTGAAAGTATAGTTGTTAAGGTACCTGCTCCGGCAATCAACGGAAAGGCGAGGGGAACGATAGAGCCAGTCCCTTTTGCATCCGGATCATCTTTGATAAGTGTTATCCCTAAAATCATTTCCATAGCCACGATAAAAATGACAATCGCACCCGCAACAGCAAAGGAGGCTACGTCCAATCCGAATAAAGTTAAAATGGATTGACCCAAATATAAGAACGCCACCATGAGAACGGCTGAAATCAGTGTGGCCTTTTCGGCATAAATCCTTCCTTCCCTTTTTTTAATCAGGATTATAAATGGCACCGAACCGATTATATCAATGACGGAGAAAAGAATAAGCGATACTGAAAATATTTCCTTGAAGTCCATGGATAAAATTTACGGAGTAGTAGTAATATTATTGAAGGCCATCTCTAAAAACCTTGCCTTTGACCACCTCATCCCTGCCTGTCCGGCAGGCAGGCTCAATCCTTCTCCATCCCGATAGCTATCGGGAGGAGAAGGTCATAAGGAGTTTTTAGGGATGCCCTAAAGTAAAATTAGCAGAAATTTTACGCTAACTTTAAATGCTATGGATTATACCTACTCCACTAGACTCAAGCGCATATTTGCTATTAGTGTCTTTCTCACGTTGGCGTGGATGATCGTGATGGGTCTAACTGTCAAACCACTCAATTCTAAACAGATTGTTTCGTTTGAGCTAGCAAAAACTCCCGAGGCAGCTTCTAAAATTATTAAAGAATGGGAAGAGAATGATTTGATCATTAAAGTAAAGAAAAGTATCTATCTGGATTTTGGTTTTCTCTTTTTATATTCTTTGTCTATTGCTCTTGGTTGTTTGGTGATTTCCGCTTTTACCCGTAACCATTTTCTTATTCAGACGGGTTCGGTAGTGTCACTAATTGTTCCGTTTGCTGGTCTTTTTGATGTGATTGAAAACATGGCCATGCTCAAGACACTTTCCGGAGAGGTTACTATGTTGCCCGTGGCAATTACTTTTTGGTTTGCCTCCATAAAGTTTTTTATAGTGGTCGTATCGCTTGTCTTTGTAATAAGTTGTTTAATTTTTGGAGTAGTAAAAAAAATAGTTGGTAAATAAAATTGTTCGAAACAAACAGATCATTTCTTTTTCAGCATGCTCAGTCGATTTAAGATATGGCTTATCAGTCTTCGTAAAACTTAGATAGTCTCAAACTAAAATAGCAAGCCGAGGTTTGTAGTTAAACAAATTACTTATGAGTATCTCTAAAAACTATTTTTTGACCTTCTCTCCCGATAGCTATCGGGAGAGAAGGATTGAGGTGGTTAAAGGCAAGTTTTTTTTAGATGTTTACAAATAATTTATGCTAAAGGTAGGGCAGTAGAAAACGCATCAGTTTTGCAATTTCTTTCTTTTTTAAGGCCGGAAAATTTGCAATCCGGAAAGTGCTTTCTCTTAAATCACCATATCCTTCTCCTAAAAGAAGTCCTGAGGCCTTGCTTGCGCTTTTTATTTTTTTAATAAGAGTAGGATTACCCTTCACGGCTATTACCGTACTCGACATAACCAATAGATTTTCAGTAAGCAATTGCAGATTGACTGAATCTTTGAAAAAACGCTTCCATTTTTTTTGCCGGGTCTTTATTTTTTCATCCACTACCGAAATGTTCTTCATTTTTTTCAGGACACACTTCAACAAATAAATGCCCAACACATTCGGAGTAAACGGAGTTTGCCACTTCTCCATCATTTCATTCATAGACGTGAGACTGTTGTAATGTTTCTTTTCAGAGATTTGTTTTATCCGGACAATTGCAGCGGGCGAGCAGACCATTATCCCCAGCCCCGCGGGTAAGCCAAAACATTTCTGAACGGAAGCAAACCAGATGTCCGCAGATTTAAAGTCGAGCAGGATGCCTGCCATTGATGATGTTGCATCTACAGCAATCAATACTTTTGGATTATTTTCTTTAATGGATTTGATAACCTCACGTGTTACCTGCGTGCCATTGGAAGTTTCGTTTTGAGTAATGCAGATTACTTCACTTGTTTTGAAAATCAGTTTTTTGGGATTTAGTAATTGATCAATAGCAAATTTATGGCTCTGGCAATTAGGCCTTAATCGTTTTGTATAACCGAACCATTTTTCACCAAAGGCTCCATTATAAACATGAGTGCTCTTTTTTATAATCAACGATTGCGCAATAATTTCCCAGCATTCTGTAGCAGAGCTAGTGAAGAATACAGTAAAGTTCTTAGGTATGTTTAACCTGTCTTTTAGTAAGCTGATTGTTTTCTTTGACAATTCCACAAACTCCGGACTGCGGTGGCTCATGCTGAGAATGCCTTTAGTGTAGGCATCTTTTACAAACTCGGGCACATCATCATAAATACGAGACGGGCCGGGGTAGAAGGAAATCATTTTGATTTAGGATTTGACTTGTATAATTGAAGCTAGAATTTTGATTGTGCAGATGAAGGCCTCCTTTAATTAGTCCTATTTTTTATTGTTTACTAAATAATCCAAGGCCATTGTGTACCCTTCCAATCCAAATCCTGTAATTAAACCCACGCACTTTGAAGTAATCAAACTCTTGTGACGAAATTCTTCCCGTGCGTATACATTCGAGATATGAACTTCCACAACAGGAGTTTTTATGGCACCAATTGCATCGTGAATTGCAACAGAGGTATGCGTGTACGCCCCGGCATTCAGAATAATGCCATCGTAGCTAAATCCAACTTCGTGAAGTTTGTTGATGATTTCACCTTCCACATTGGATTGATAGTAGTGAAGCTCAGCTCCTTTAAAATTATCTTTAAGTTTTGCGAAGTAGGATTCAAAATCCATGTTTCCGTAAACATCTGGTTCGCGCTTGCCAAGCAAGTTTAGGTTAGGGCCGTTGATGATTTGTATTTTTTTTGACATTCTATTGGGCTTAAGTTTAAAATGATTGATACAGCAACTTCTTTTGCTTCTGCTTCGGTAAGAGGGTTCTTCCCCCGTACCTTCTTGAAGAGTAAAATTACCAATTCATCTTTAATTGAGAACTCTACCTTAACTTCTTTACCTCTATACTCGATATGGACGTGAATTGGCAGGTGATCATTTGTAAAAAATCTTTGGCATAAGACTACTTAATGGTATTGTTCCTGAAGAGCAAGTTAAAATAATTTGCACATTTGTACACATACAATGGTTTATAGAAATGACCTGGGACTTTCATATCAAGCAATTTAAAAGTTACCTCAGACTGGAGCGGTCACTCTCCCCTAATTCCGTTGAGGCCTACTTACGCGATGTGGAAAAGCTTAGCCAATATGTGCAGATGACTCATCCTACGCTAAGTCCTATGCAACTTTCTTACAAGCACTTACAAGGTTTTGTACAATATGTAAATGAGCTAGGCATGAGCGCCCATAGTCAAGCGCGTATTCTTTCGGGTATTAAAGGGTTTTATAAGTACTTGCTATTTGAAGAGTTGCTTGACAAAGATCCTACTAGTTTGCTGGAGGGCCCCAAGCTTGGGCGCAAGTTACCCGATACGCTGAGCTATTTGGAAATTGAGAAATTACTGGAAGCCATTGACCTTTCAACTGCGGCTGGAGGAAGGAATCGCGCGATGTTAGAAACTTTATACAGTTCCGGATTGCGCGTGTCGGAGTTAGTGGAATTGAAGATTGATCATGTTTATTTCGACATTGGTTTTTTACGTGTGATTGGCAAAGGGAATAAAGAACGGTTGGTTCCTATCGGCAGGGATGCGTTAAAATATTTAAAAATCTATCTCGAGGAAATCCGTGTACACATTGCCGTGCAGAAGGGATTTGAAGGATATGTATTTCTCAACCCAAGGGGAAAGAAAGTTACACGGGTGCTGGTCTTCCTGATCATTAAGGGCTTGGGTGCAAAAATAGGATTACGAAAAACAATAAGCCCACACACCTTTCGCCATTCTTTTGCTACTCATCTAATTGAAGGTGGCGCAGACTTACGGGCTGTCCAGGAAATGCTTGGCCATGAATCCATTACCACAACAGAAATTTATACCCACCTCGACCGCGATTATCTTAAACAGGTAATTAAAGAATTTCATCCTAGAAGTTAAGAAAACACTATTTGCTCAAGGAGAGGTGAGAATTATTTATACACTAGATGTAGAAAAATTTCCTCACAATGGTTTTCCCGTTTCTTAACAATCATTTGAAACTTCTGAAATCATCGGTTTTACTTGCCTTTGAGGATGGCACGCAATTTTAGATAATAAGCTAATACTAAAAAAAAACCTATGAAAAACTTATTCAAAACCTCCCTGTTTGTCGTGTTGATTTTATTCACACTTCCCTCACCATCCAATGCACTTTCAATCCATCGTGGTTCGAACGGCAACGTTGAAAAAATGGATGCGGCTGAAGCACAAAAATTGATTACCCGCCTGGAGGAGATTAAGGCGATGAATACAAAAAGCCTAACAAGAAAAGAAAAGAGAGAATTGAAACGTGAGGTTAACACCATCCAGCATAAGCTTGATTCAAGTGGAGGCGTATATCTTTCTGTAGGCGCTGTTATTCTTATCATTGTATTGTTGATCATTCTTTTGTAGAAAAACCTACTGGCCTTCCAGGGTTTTCATCCCTCTTGTAAAAGAGTAGAATCAATAATGTTTGAAACGGAACATCAATAAAATTTAGAAAAATGAAAAGATTATTAATGTCTTTGTTAATTGTTGGTGCAGTTGCCACAACAGCAGATGCCCAAAATTTGAAGAGCAGTTACACGACAGGTTTGGGTGTAAAATTATGGGGTGATGGAGCAGGTATAACCCTTAAGCATTTTGTCTCCACCAACAACGCCCTCGAAGGAATAGGGTACTTCTGGAACGGAGGCGCCAGGATCACTGGGTTGTATGAATTTCATGCCGACATCTCAGGAGCACCAGGCTTAAAATGGTATGTTGGCCCTGGAGCTCACGTTGGTTTTTATAATAGCTATTATTACGACAGAAACTATTATAATGGAAGGACTTCAGGTTCTTACGTGGGTATAGATGGCGTATTAGGTTTGGACTATAAATTCAATGGCGCTCCTATCAACCTTTCAATAGACTGGCAGCCATCTTTTGAATTTGGAGATGGCCGAGGCTTTATTGGTACGTGGGGTGGCTTGGGCATTCGCTACACATTTAAGTAATGCAGTAAGGGCACACCTTTGTTTCTTAAACATAGCCCGGTTTAGTCTTAAACCGGGCTATGTTGTTTTATGAATCCATTGTCTTTATGCTTTTCAAGAAAATAGCTTTCATCTTTAGTATATACGTGCCGGTAAGCCTTTATTCCTTCGTAGGATGTTTTTAAAGACTGTTCTTGCCGTTCAATAAGTTCTTCTATTTGAGTGTTGGATGAGCCAACCCTTGCTTCCTTGTAGGCATTCAGAACTGCTACTTCTGCAAACTCACAGGAGTTTAATACATGATTAATATTGTTGCCCGAAAAGTTTGCTTTTATATCCATCCACGTTTTATAGATGTCACCAGCATCTGCAATTTCATTCATTTCTGGAGCCCAATTAAGAATCATAATCTCTTTCATTAACTCTGTTATATTTTTTCTGCTCTCGTCAGCTCTGTCGCAAAACAAAGATTTTAAGTCCGATAAACTTGTGTCATAGCTTGCCCTTTTATATCCTTCAACTCTATCCTTATTGATTCTCAGTAGATCGCTGAGAACTTCTGTTATTTCATCGATTGATTTCATACATGTTGCTTAGTTGAAAATTGTTAAAAACACCAACCCATTAGGAAGCTATCGTTTAGTATTATTTCTCTACTCCTTTTCCTAAAAAAACAGTAAGCAGAATTTTAGGGGCGCAACCCTTAATTATTACTCCTTGTTATTTCGTTGATTTTATGATTACGCCCAATAATCCTCGAGGAAAAAAGTTTTAAAACCATAGGTACAACCAACCTTGTCACCCAGCTTGCCTTAGATAAGAGCCTTTGTCCTACAATCAAATCTATTCCTAAAGATGTTGCTACCTGCAAAAGAGACGTGGTAGCGGGTTCTTTCTTTTTAAAGACATTTAGAATAGGGAGAAGGTTAAGAAAAGGTTCAAGTTTATTCTTTATATCGGTGATACCTTTATTAATAATCAGCTTTTGTTCTGCGATATTACTTTCTATTCTTCTGCGTTCGGCCAGTAGCTCATCATAATTACTAATCCTGTTCATAAATTTTTTTGATTATAAGATTTCTGAGACGTGGCACTAGTACTTTGCCAGATGTTAGCAGTATGATGATGAAAATTAATGTGTATAATCCACCCACAATGAAAAATCCTGCTTTCATATTCCTTAAATATTCTCCGAGCCACCATGCGGAGCCTAATCCGGTAAACAGTAATACAAAAACCCCCACGATCAATGACAAAACTCCAATAATGCTTATGGAGATTCCAAGTGAAGTGTGCTCTACAATTCGTATCGTAATAAGATTGCGATAAGATTCTACTAGATCAGCAGCACCGTCCACCCAGTTTTCAGGTGTATCTTTAGGCTGTTCCATACTTAACGATTGAAATTTTTAACGTCTTTAATGTCATCATGAAGCGTTGACGACATTTCTTCGATGCTTTGCTGAGCATTGAATTTATATTCAGAGGCTAACTCTTTTCCGGTGTTCAGCAGTGTCGAAAAATTGTCTAATAAATCTTTAGCGCCATCTCTAATCTTCTTTTGAAGGTCAGATCCCTTTTCAGGAGCTAATAACATTCCAATGGCGGCTCCTGCTGCAGCGGCTACCGTTATTCCCAAGATTACTTTTGTTGTAGTATTCATATTACGTTTTGTTTATTGTTTATTAATTATTTAATATAATTTCTTTAGTGATGTTTATTTGGATGCTGGATCATTCATATTGGTATCACCTAAAAGCATTCCCCAGGGTTCTAGTTCGGGCACTTTATCGAAAATAACTTTTAATACAGCCAAACCTGGAATAGCTAAAAACATTCCGGGTATCCCGCATAAGGCACCACCCACCAGCACCCCAATAATGGTTACCAAAGCATTGATACGAACCTTGTTACCTACTATTAGCGGCATTCCGAAATTATTATCCAGAAGTTGAACAATAGCTAAGATTACACCTACCCATAATACGTTGCTGATTTCGTTGGAACTTACCAATGTTATCAGCATACAAAGCACATTGGCAAATAACATTCCAACATAGGGGATTAAATTTAACAATGCTGCCAGCAGAGCAAGAAACACAGCATATTTAATACCAAGAATCAAGAAGCCGGTTGTATTTAAAGTGAATACTAAAGTAGTTTCAATCAATAGGCCAGTTATAAATTTCTGTGCAATTGTTGTCGACTCTGTTAAAACCTCAGTAACTCTTTCCTCTGAGCCATTCTTACATAAGTTAATTAGAAACATCTTAATGTGAGTTCTATAATAAAGAATAAGGAAAGTATACAATGGCATCAGCACAACGTAGGCTAAAGCTCCAGTTAGTGAAATAAAAGTATAGCCCACTAACCCTGGCGCCTTTTCCTTAAAATCTTTCACAGTATCACTTATATACTGATTTTGCTTTCGAATTGTAATATTGGTGTGCTGCTTAAACCATTGTTGAAATGAGTCGCTGACCTCATCAACCCTTTGTTTTAAAGCGGGGAGATCATCCATAAAGTTCATTATTTGACTTGACAGAAAATAAATTATACCTCCGCCAGCAATTAGTGCTAAGAAAAGTGGAAATAATATGGATAGCGATTTATTGAATTTTTTCCTGGTGAGGAAATTTGTTAAAGGTAATAGCAGATTTGCCAGTAAAATAGAAAATAGTACTGGTAAAATAATTTCCTTGCCATAGATGAGTGCTACACAGAGTAATGATATGGAAATGAGGGTTAGACTTAACTTTTGATGGAAGGGCACCGGCACCACAGTCTGGCTATGCATATACACTATTAATTTGTAATCCTATTTTAATTATCATGCCAGTTTAAATGAGATAAATCGGGGATACCATCGCTACTACAAAGTGCATTTGAGAAAAAATCTCTACACAATCGCGATTAAGTTATACACGATATATACTCTGTGTAAATTAATAGGTTTTTAACCCCAAGGTACAATTCTTGTTAGGACGGTGGTACAGTAAAGTATCGTTAAGAATTTATGAAGACTTTTGAAAGACCCATTGCCACAGGAACTGAAAAATTGTTTGATAATCCCATTTTAGAAAGGTTGACTCGTTCGCATATTGCTGTGCCCATAACACTTTTTGTTCTCTATGCAGGTGGCCTGATAATAATAAACCTCGTCAATTCATCTGTACAAATCTCATTGTCCATACTATTATTTCTTTGCGGATGGCTAACATTTAGCTGGGTCGAGTATCTGGTACATAGATATCTATTTCATATTTCTACTGTTACTGTGGCAAGAGAGAAATTTCAATATGCTGTACATGGTGTGCATCATCATCATCCAAAAGACAAAGATCGGTTAGCAATGCCACCAGTACTCAGCATTGCTATAGCCACTCTATTGTTGTTCATTCTGAAATTATTCATTGGCGACTTTGTATATGCATTTCTGCCGGGTTTTTTAGTGGGATATGCTTTCTACCTGCTGATTCATTATTTAGTCCATATCCACAGAGCACCAAAGAATATTTTCAGATATTTATGGATCAATCATGGCACGCATCATTACAAGAACGGCCAAATTATTTTTGGTGTGTCATCTCCCCTCTGGGATTATGTGTATGGGACTATGAAAAATAAATCATAGAATTTAAATTTGTTTTTCACTCAGAAAGAAGGCCTGGCCGGCTCGCCTCGCGAAGTCGCACAGAGGGCAAGCAGGTAGGCAGGGGTGAGGCTAGGTATTAAATCATGTTGCAACAATTTGAAATGCATCCCTTGCTTAAGGATAAAATTTATTGCTTTACTGTTATCCCCACTGCCTTTTTTGAAATGTGAAAACAAAGAGCACCATGCGAAGTAGATTATAGGCAGATACTTGAAGGACTCGCTTTAAAAAATTTATTTCACGCTTGTATGACTCGTTTGTTATACACAGACATTCTGTTTCAATGATTGTCTTAAGTCTTTGTTCTACATGTTCAGCAAATTTTTTATTTTTAACCTCTAGATTTAGTTCAATGCTGGCATAGGCACTTAAATTATTTACGTTGTAAGAACCAACTGTTACCCATTTGCCATCGCAAGTAGCGATCTTACCATGAAGCACAGTCTTTTGGTATTCATAAATTTGCACATTGTATTTGAATAGCCATTCATACATATACCGCTCTGCAAATTTCGCCATAGGTATATCTGATAATCCAGTTAGTATAAGTTGGATTTTTACTCCTTTCTTAGATGCCTCCTTTAGTTTTCTGCGAAACTCATGTCCAGGGAGAAAATAGGGAGACATGATAATAATGTTTGAGGAAGCGTCCCGTAACATTTCCAGGTAACTTTTTGTAATTTCTGCTTTCCGGCCAAGCCAATCATTGACACATATTTTCACTGCACATTTATCTTGCCCGGCAATTTTGGCAAAATTGTTCCTGAGATTATTTATAGAATAATTTTTTATTCGTTTTTTACAAACTTCCTCCAGCTTAAGTGATACCTCTCCTTCTGCATAGATAGCCCAATCTAACCACGCAGCATTTTTAGCAGTATCATTATAGCGATCACTAATATTAAGACCGCACACAAGACTTTTGGCACTGTCTATTACAATAACTTTGTGATGCAATCTCCTTCCAAGATAGAATTTTCTATTTTTTAGAAATGAAGTAAACCATCGAAAGCGAATTCCGCTATCCTTTAATTCTTTGATAAAAGCAGCAGATAGGCTTTTTGATGCGTATCCGTCCAATAGCAAGTGAACAATCACTTTTCTTTTAGCAGCGGCTATGAGTGCGTTAGCAATGCTACGCCCGGTGGCATCTTCATCGAAGATGTAAATTTGGAAATAAATAGTTTTCTTGGCCTGTCCTATCAGCGATTCCAGTAATTGAAAATATTCTCGTCCGCCTCTTATTAATTTTACTTGATTAGTATGCGTATAATTGGCTGCTGAAATTCTCTTTAACATCTAAGTAAAAAATTTGATTTGAATTGAAAAAACCTGCTTGCGCAAGATAGCATAAAAGTATCTGCTCCCTGAAAGTCAGTTCGCGCGGGTGCATTTCAAATTCCCCGCGCTGAGCCAGCAACAAAGTTTGCATAACCTGAGTTTAGTAAATCCACTATTGTGCTACTTGAATTAATGACTTTGTACTGTTAGGTTAGCAAAAAACAGCCGCCATCCCAACTGTCGACAAACTGGTACCTTCGAAGTCCGTTTCAAATTCTAGTGGGGTTGCACGCTATGTTTTATAAACAAACATAGTGAGAAACAAAGACTGGTGAGTTTTCCCTACTGGGAAAACATCCCGCATATAATACTTTCAATATTTCTAATGCAACCTGTTGGCGACTGTTCTAAAAACAAAATACTATGGATAAAATTAAACAAAAGCCAGCAACAGAAAAATTTGAGAAAATGCCCATTATCCATGCCCACGCTGCCGGCATTGACGTGGGCAGCCGTTCGCACTATGTAGCCATTGGGCAAAATAGAGAAGATGTAGTAGAATTTGGTGTTTACACCGATGACCTTCACGTACTCTGTCAGCACCTTGTTGACAAGGGGATTACCACAGTAGCCTTAGAGAGTACGGGTAGCTATTGGCAACCGTTGTTTGTGCTGCTGCAACACTACAAACTGAACCCTATTTTGGTAAATGGCAAATTCACAAAAAATGTAAAAGGCCGTAAAACAGATGTTCAAGATTGTCAGTGGATACAAAAACTGCATACCATGGGCATGTTGGAAGGAAGCTTCATCCCGGATCTATTTACCGAAACGCTGCGTCAATATTATCGGCACCGTCAATGCCTGGTGGAAAGTGCGGCAAGCTACATCAACAAGATGCAAAAAGCACTGCGGCTGATCAACATCCGATTGGATGTTGTACTGCGCGATGTAATGGGCCGGTCTGGTAAAGATATTATTGAAGCTATCCTGAAAGGGGAACGCAAGGCAGCCGTATTGGCATCGCTGGTGCAGCCGGGTGTTAAAGCATCGAAAGCTGAAATAGAATCAGCGTTAAGCGGGGACTGGCGGGAAGAATATATTTTTGAATTGCGCCAATGCTATGAACTCTATGAGTACTATCATAAAAAAATAGATGGCTGTGATGAGCAGATACAACAACAACTGCAAGCAGAGATAGTCAGAAAACAAAAACAAGAAGGGCTGCCCGTTGTAGAAGAAGAACGAAAAATCAAAAAGAAGAAAGCCCGAAAAAATGAGGCGAGGATAAACCTTCAACGATTATCTGTTGAATTAACGGGAGGAGTAGACATCAGCACGATTGAAGGCGTGGGTCTGGGCACTATTTTATGTTTGCTTAGTGAAGTGGGCATTGACTTGAAATCTTTTCCGCAGGCCAAACAATTTGCATCCTGGTTACGGCTTTCCCCTGATTTAAAAATAACGGGAGGTAAAGTAATCTCTGGTAAGACCAAGAAAGGGAAAAACCGATTGGCACATGCCCTGATGTATGCCGCCAATGCCATCGGCAATATGAAAACAGGCGGCCCTCTGGTTCATTTTTTTAAACGGATAGAAAAGAAAAAGCAACGCTCCATAGCCATTGTTGCCACAGCCCGAAAATTGGCCGTCATTCTATGGAACATGCTGGTGAAAAAACAACCCTACAAGGCTGAGCCCCCAATTGAGTACCTGAATAAAATCAGGCTCAATCAAGTAAAACATATTCAAAGAAAAATAAGGCAACTAAATATCCATGAAAATGAATTGATATTCGCAATGGCTTAATAATCAGCAGGAAAATAGGGGGTTATATATAATTGTC
>JANOLM010000095.1:0-2558 GCA_031419815.1 Bacteroidia bacterium | reverse complement strand
CTTCAATATTTCATGCAAGGGTATATTGATCGAATTGGTAGCATGGCCTTCCTGAAATTCGGCAGGTGTTCTTACGTCAATAATTGTCCCGCTATTATTTTGAATAGTTTTTTCCTGTTTCATTTTTCAGTGTTTTGTTTTTTCTCTTTCTTCAATATGCTGAATAACAGTCCACCCATCATTGCTCCATAGAGCGATGAGTTCACGGGACTGGACGTAATGGGACAAGTGCCCGTTACTCATCCTATCTGCTGCCAGTATAAATATCCACCAGCTACACCCAACAAGATGCCCGTAGCGATCAGCCAATATTGTTTAATGAACTGCATTGGTTTTTTTTCTTAAGGTGCTTAAGCCAAACGGCAGATACAATGGACAAGAACTGAGGAAACTAGTAAGCACAAAAATGGCTGCAAGCGCTAATAGTACAATTCCTAAAGTACCTGGAATAATATTGGTGAAGTAAAGTGTTGCTATAATGGCCGCAAGTATCATGCGGATAATTCTGTCGGCCACGCCCATGTTCTTTTTCATATTTCGCTTTGTTTAAATTAATTGACATTACAAAGCTACTTTAACGGAGAGAGTGAATTGGTGATAAAAGTCACATAAGCGAAATTTAATTCACGAACGTGGGTTATCGCTTAAATCTTTGGTACTACTTGAAATCTACTTTCCAAATGGATTCAGTGCATTCAACGCGCGCTTGCCTCCTCCCATTTTGTTCATAGTCTTCATCATCTTACGCATGTCTTCAAATTGCTTGAGCAGTTGGTTCACTTGCTGCACAGAGGTGCCGCTGCCTTTGGCGATACGGGCTTTGCGGCTCACATTTATTTTGTCAGGATTTTCTCGCTCCTCCAATGTCATGGAGCGAATGATAGATTCGATAGGTTTGAATGAGTCGTCATTAATATCGATGTCTTTCACTGCCTTGCCCATCCCAGGAATCATGCTGAGCATATCCTTCATGTTGCCCATTTTTTTGATCTGCTGCAGTTGCGAAAGGAAGTCGTTGAAGTCGAATTGATTCTTTCGCATTTTAGCGTTGATCCTTCGCGCTTCATCTTCATCAAAAGTTTGCTGAGCTTTTTCCACCAAGCTCACCACATCGCCCATTCCCAAAATCCGGCTTGCCATTCGATCGGGATAGAAACGATCAAGCGCTTCCATCTTTTCACCGGAGCTAATGAACTTGATCGGCTTCTCCACCACTCTGCGAATAGAGAGTGCGGCACCACCGCGGGTATCACCATCTAGTTTGGTTAAAACCACACCATCAAAGTTCAAACGGTCGTTGAATGCTTTGGCGGTGTTCACTGCATCCTGTCCCGTCATGGAATCTACAACGAACAAAGTCTCCGATGGATTAAGTGCTTCTTTCAAGCGAGCAATCTCATCCATCATGGCTTCATCAATTGCCAGTCGTCCGGCTGTATCGACAATGACTACCCTGAAATTATTTTTCTTGGCGTGTTCAAGTGCAGCTTTTGCAATTTTGATGGCATCTTTATTTTCAGGTTCGGCATATACTTCAACACCAACTTGTTGGCCCAGTATCTTTAATTGATCAATTGCTGCTGGTCGATAGATATCACAGGCGGTTAGCAAAACACTGCGTCCCTGGCGTTTTAAATAACTGGCAAGCTTGCCAGAAAATGTTGTCTTACCGGAACCTTGCAAACCAGCAATAAGAATTACAGCAGGGTTGCCTTCAATCTTAATGTCTTCACTCTCGCCCCCCATGAGTTGTGTGAGCTCATCGCTGGTGATTTTGGTTAGTAATTGACCCGGTGAAATTGCCGTAAGCACATTTTGGCCCATCGCTTTTTCCCTGATCTCATCAGTTACATCCTTGGCGACTTTATAGTTAACATCCGCATCAATAAGGGCCTTGCGGATTTCTTTGATGGTACTGGCAACGTTGATTTCGGTAATCCTACCCTGACCTTTCAGTGTTTGAAAGGCTTTTTCCAACTTTATACTTAAACTATCGAACATGGACTGTGATTAAATTGATTTATGTGATTCCCTTGATTTTGCCTGAAATAGCCTGCAAATTTAACTTCTATTTTGATATGGAAAAGTAATCTCTTTGTTGACGATTTCACGCAAAGGCGCGAAGCTCGCAAAGATGATTCCTGAATTTATCCTTAGCGACTTTGCGTGAAAAAATTCTTGGACTTCTCCTGAATCAGCCTATAAGCATTTGTGATAGCTTCATATTGAGAAACCTGATAATCCATTAAACTTAATGTAGTGGAAATTCCAATTTTTTGTAATTCTAAACTGCGCAATTCACATTTTCCGGTAATCGCTACAACTTGCTTATTGTACTTTAGGCCAAGTCGTCCAATCTCCATGACCACTTTTCCCGCCAAAGTTTGTTGATCGATTTTTCCTTCGCCAGTGATGATAAGATCAGCGTGCTGAATTTTCTCTTCCAAATCTGTTGCTTTAATAATGTAATCCATGCCGCGATGAATAGCGATGTTAAAAAAAACTTTTGCTCCTCCCGGCAAGCCGCCTCCTGCTCCTGCACCTGGAAAGTTGGCTGA
>JANOLM010000094.1:0-1809 GCA_031419815.1 Bacteroidia bacterium | reverse complement strand
AAAAACGATGCAATGGTAGGAGTTCGGGACAATAAAATGGTGTACAACGATTTTAATACCATCATGACACAGCATCACGAAATTGACAGTGAAGCATTACGGATTGCGAAAATTCTTTCCATTTAATAAACCAGAAAAATGAAAGATTTAACGGTAGGGATTGATATTGGAGGGACTAACACAAAGTATGGTATTGTTGATCGGGAAGGAAACGTGCATCATCAGGGAAATATAGCAACCACTGATTTCGAAGATTTTCAGGATTACTTTGATGCCATGGCAGATGCCTTACGGGAAGCCATTGAATTACTACCCGGAAATCATCGGTTAGTTGGTATAGGTGTTGGTGCCGCCAATGGAAATTATTACACGGGCACCATCGAGAAAGCTACAAATCTAAAATGGAAAGGTGTATTGCCGCTTGCCAAAATGTTTAAAGACGAACTCGGCATTCCTTGCATCTTAACCAACGATGCAAATGCCGCTGCGGTGGGCGAAATGATTTATGGCAATGCCAAAGGGATGAAGAACTTTATTGTCATTACGCTTGGAACCGGCCTGGGAAGTGGATTTGTTTGTAACGGCCATCTATTGAATGGGCATCATGGAATAGCAGGAGAAGTAGGACACACTTCGGTAAATCCTGCAGGTCGTTATTGCAATTGCGGCAAACGCGGATGCTTAGAAACATATGCTTCTGCAACAGGAATTAAGAGAACAGTTTACAAACTTCTTGCCGATCACCTTGAGCCGAGTGAGCTACGAGGAATTGCTTTTGACAATTTAAATACTCAAATGATAACTGAGGCAGCCTTGCGCGGGGATATTGTAGCCAAGGAATGTTTTGAATACACCGGACGAATTCTGGGAATGAAACTGGCGGAAACTGCTGTGCATACTGATCCGGAGGCGATTTTTATTTTTGGAGGACTGGCAATGGCCGGTGATTTAATCTTTAAGCCCACCATCAGGCACATGGAAGAAAACCTGATGCCGCTCTTCCGGGGAAAAATAAAAGTCCTTCCATCTGCGCTTCAAAACCAGGCTGCTCCTATTTTAGGAGCCAGCAGTTTGGTGTGGGATTATTTAGATAAAATGAGAGAGGCTTACGCGTAGGTTCTAAAATAGTGATTAGGCAGCAGGCAATTCGAAGTCTTCACCCTGCTGTGGTCAACTCTTTAATTCCGGTTTGTTGATAACCGTCCTGTTATCATTGGGCTTTGTGCCCTGTCAAAACTTGTACTGCCTTATATCTTTCCTGCTTTCACTTTATAACCTCATTCCTGTTTCTATGGTAGCACGCGTTAGAGTTAGAAACGCGCGCTAACTGGGTTCCTGTCCTTGATTTTTTTCTCATCCATCTCGGTCGGGAAAAAATCCGTTACGTACACCACGTCCCTTCTCTTGTCCAGGAAGTAAATGATCTTTATAGCTCTCCTCGATGTGCTGTGGTAGAGCAAGTACCGATGTTCTTTTTTAAGATGCTGTAGGGTCAATTCCAATTGCCCTCTTTCCGGTAACGTCTTTAATGAATGTGCACCATCATATAGTTCCTCAGCTTTCTTGGTTGCACTATCATAAGACATATACTCATAAAAGCATTCAAGTATCTCAAAATAGTACAGCTTGGCTTGTGAAGTGATCTCTACTTCGTACTCCTTGATTGTTTCCAATGGGCAATCTCTGTTTTAAAATCTACCAGTTTTGTTGTGCTGCCTGCTTAAATATCTTTCAATGAAGCTTCTGCCCGGTTAATCATATCCTGATCTGTATATCGCTTAAACAGGTCTTTGGTGGTCTCTTTTTCTA
>JANOLM010000093.1:0-4055 GCA_031419815.1 Bacteroidia bacterium | reverse complement strand
CGTTACCAAAACCACCTACCTGGTGCTGTCTGTTGTTTCCTAATCCTTCCCTGCTTGCCACTGGATTTCTTGGGTTATTAAAACCTTTAGAAGCTGTACCTGCATAACCTCCAAATTCATCGTGCACAGGGATAATAGATGGCATACGGAATGCAGCTAGGATATCGTTTTCACCCGCTGCCACACCTTGACCACCAGCTCCACCAGTAAGTCCTAAAACTTGCGTCATAGCAAACTGCATGTTTTCACCTATTCTTAAATTCTTAAGAACATCAAACTCGGAGTTAATACGTGCAGCATAACGATCAAAACTATTGTTGATAAGAATACCATCCTGGTTTTGAGCACTTAAGCCAACATAGAAGCGATTGCTTTCACCACCTCCACTAAAACCAAGGGTTTGGCGTAGGATGGGTGCGCTCCTTGTCACCGCTTTAAACCAATCAGTACCTTCTTTATTTGCTTTAGTTACCTGGTAAACACCACCCAATCTTGGGTCAACATTGTACTTAGCTTTCTCTGCGGCCATGTCAATAGAACCTGTAAATCCTTGCACACCACCTACCGTAAGGTAATCTGGCATTTTAGGAGTTACCCCTCCACCAAACTGAGGGTGATTAAAGCGTGAAAAGGCTAAAGGATAATCCGTTGGTCGACCAGCTCCATTATTAGCTTGCGAGGCATTGATAGTTTCTGTATTCCTAATTGCATTCCATGTCCAATCGGCAAAATCTGTTGGATTCATCATTTTCAGGCCTTCGCCAGGTGTTGTTACACCAAACATATTATCATTCGTTATCGCTAATTTTTGGCCTCTTCTTCCCTTTTTAGTTGTGTAATCAATTACACCTCCTGCGGCACGAGCCCCATAAATAGAGGCTGATGCAGCATCTTTCAATACTGTAGTGCTTTCAATATCATCCGGATTAATGAAACGGATATCTTCTGTAGGAACACCGTCAACAATGTAGAGAGGCTGATTGCCACCAAATGAACCAAATCCACGTACCCTGATCAGACTGGTTGTGCCAGGCTGACCATTAGTGATTACGGTTACACCGGCAACGCGACCCTGCAACATTTGCTCAACGTTACCCGTAGGTGCAAAAACTAAATCTTTGGTTTTAACAGTGGAAATAGCACCTGTTAACTCTCTGCGTTTGTCAACACCGTAACCTGTTACTACAAATTCGGTAAGAGTTGTAACATCAAGCTCCATTGAAATATTAACCGTAGATTGAGAACCAATACTGATCTCTTTGGTTAAGTAGCCAATAAAGGATGCCACCAAAATTCCACCGTCACCAGAAACGTTAACACGGTACTGGCCTGAGGCATCAGTTGCTGTTCCCGTACTTGTTCCTTTAATCAGTACGTTCACCCCAGGCATTCCTACCCCGCTTTCATCCTTTACGGATCCTGATACTACTCTTTCCTGGGCGAACAGCGCGTGAGAGCTGGCTAGCCACAGCAAGAGAAGCATGCTTCGCTTCAAATTGTTGTACACTTTTTTCATGTTCATTGAGTTTAGTTTATAGTTGTTTTTGGTTTGATACTTTTATTTAACTGTGAAGAAGCAGATGAGCAAAACTTCATTTTGAATTTAATAAACATCACAAAGTAAAGTTTATCTGTTAAAGTCTGCGCATCCATCCCAAAAAATGTTTCGCAATCGTTACCGCACACGTTTCCGGTTCCGTTCGCGATGCCCGTTTGGATCATCTGGCCAGGTCTTTTTATAACCTATCAGGCATTAGGAGATGCCTGATAAATGTGGCCGCAAACACTAAGACTGTGTGCGTACACACCTTATTCAAAAAAATAATTACATTGATTAAAAGTTAATAAATTTTTTTCTTCTTTAACCTGATTTTTAATGATTAAGCCGAACATCCGGATAAAGGATATTGCACAACTTGCCGGGGTCTCTGAAGGAACTGTGGACCGTGTTCTGCACAGCCGAGGAAAAGTATCTAAAGATGCTGCCGAGAGGATATTAAAGGTCATTAATAACACGAACTACAAGCCTAATTTGATTGCGCGCACCTTAACCTTAGGAGCAAACAAAACTTATAGAATTGCTGCCATGATTCCTGATCCGGTGCTTGACCCATACTGGAGTCAAGCCTGCACAGGGCTCAACATGGCATCTGCAGAATGGGCTCAATACGGAATTAACATTCAGCAATACCATTTCAATCAGCATGATAAGAGCTCTTTTTTACAAACTTCTTTGGAAGTCTATCATTCCAAACCCGATGCAGTTCTAGCCGCTCCTCTTTTTTATTATGCAGCCATTCCGTTTTTGAAAGTTCTCAAGGAAAACAAAATTCCGTATGTGCTTATTAACACGTATATCCCCGAAGCAGAACCCTTAAATTTTATTGGTCAGAATTCCTTTCAAAGTGGTGAGTTGGCTGGCGAGCTTTTGTCATACGGCCAATATAGCCCTTGCACTTATGCGATTGTCCATGTTTATGAAGACCTGGAAAATTCAATTCACCTGATTGAGAAGGAAAAAGGTTTCAAGTCATTCTTTGCACATCTAAAAGACCAAAGCAACGAGATCATTACATTAAGCCTTGGCAATCCGGATACCGCTCAATTCGATGAGCAACTGCAAGCTTTATTATCCTCTTCCAAATTGAGAGGAATATTTGTAAGCACGTCAAGGGCTTTTACCATTGCACGGGTTTTAGAAAAACTTAGCAGAAAAGATGTTCGTTTGGTTGGCTATGATTTGATAGAAGAAAATCTTCGATATTTAAAGTCCGGAAGGATCAATGCTTTAATCAATCAAAACCCAAAGCGTCAAGCACTCCTGGGTATTAGTAATCTAGCCAACTATCTTTTATTTAAAAGAGAGGCCTCTGGTATGAAACTTTTTCCACTGGAAATAATTACCCGACAAAATTTAGAGTCTTACCTGGCTTCGGAAATTCATTAACTATCTTATTAATTAGTGCCTATCTATAAAGTCAAAATTAGCCACAGACCTGCCTGCCGGACAGGCAGGTTCACAGATTAATTAACAAATTACTTTTATAAATTCTCACAAGAAAACCGCCTTTGGCGATTCCTAATCTGTGAATCTGTGGCAAGTATTTTTTTGTTCTTTAAGTTAACCGACTCTATGGACAGACACTAATGAGTGCATCCCAAATTGTCGCATTAGCACCATGCGTTCCTACGGAACGCCTTCCAATCATTATTTGGTTTCTTACCTGGATTCGGAAATTCATTAACTATCTTATTACCCGCTAGCATTCTGGCCAGTGGTTCTAATTCTTCTTGCTACTACATCGCTCATTACTTGCTTACCATTAAATCCAACAATCTCTTATCTAGTTTGTGTCCGTACCAGTCGACATAATTTACATCTTCTCGTCCACTATCAAGGATACCAAAACTGCCACTAAACTCCCACAGCGCAAAACCAATTTTATTTTCACCCAGAATATCCAGTACATCACTGAACCAGGCAAGGAAAACATCGTGAGGAGTCTTATTAAAGCAACCGCACTCTCCACAATGAACTCCTACTCCACTTTTGGCAAGGTCAATCCATGGCTGATAAAACGTTTCAAGCATGGCACGGCTAAAATCTTTATCTCCTACCCGGCCCGGCCACTTAGGTTCCGGGAGATTGTTAATATCCTTATTTGCCCACGGAGCTTTGTAGTGCGATATCGCTCCCGGATAATAACCACGGCAACTTTGTACGATATCCAGATCCACTAATTCTGGTATTACATAATTTCCCCCACTATTGCCATCAGCGATAATCAGGTGTTTTGGATTTTCCTTTCGGATTACCGCAACAGCAGCGATTGAAAGCTTGCGATAGGATTCACCAGGCACTGCACTCTTTTTCGAGTGTTGGTTGTTCATATCCTCAATCATGCTGGGTTCATTCAACAAATCGAAGCTTATCTTTTTGCGGCTTACCTGTTTATAACGCTTCGCCCACATGCTCCAGTGAAAACAGAATGCATCCAAGGCAGCTTGATCGCGCCACAAATTATATGGTTCGTTAAAACCTGCGTTGATACAAT
>JANOLM010000092.1:0-5399 GCA_031419815.1 Bacteroidia bacterium | reverse complement strand
CCTTACCAATTTTAGAAAATGCTCACCGGTTGATTCATATTCACAATAACGTGCCTGGCATTTTGGCTAAGATCAACCAGATATTGGCGAACAACGAAATCAATATTGTTGGGCAGTATCTAAAAACCAATGAAACGATTGGTTATGTGATTACCGATATCAACAAGGAATACAATAAGGATGTGATCAAAGAACTTAGAGCAATCGAGAATACGATTAAGTTCAGGGTGCTTTATTAATCGCTTCGTCTGTACTTTGTGTTCTTTGTGCGAGACCTTGTGTGCTTTGTGGTTTTATTTTTTTGTACCACAAAGGGCACAAAGAATTCACGAAGTGGGATGGATGAGTAATAAAAACAAAAACCCACCGGATTGAGAGAGGAATTTCTGAACCCCAGAAAGACAAGTTTTGAGCTGCTCTTTAGCCGCAACCTTCCACTGTTAACCTGCTTTTAGGGCGAGGTCACACGTAAACGTGTGATGAGGCCTGGTTTTGTCCTAGAGCTTCGCTCGGTATTGTATAATTGTTAGGTTCAGCAAACGTGTCCCAAAACCCAAGTGGATTTTATGCTTCAAAAATAAGCAAAACTGACTTGCTTTGGACTCTTGATTAACTTCTAATTTTTTAGTAAGCAATTGTTGAGGTTCTTTGTGTGACAATAACTTCAGATTACTTTTGACTTTCTTATTCCTAACTACATGAATGTAAATTTTACGCCTGGGCCAAGTCAACTTTTTTATACCGTGCAAGACCATGTGCGCGAAGCCTTTAAAAATGATATCCCTTCCCTATCCCATAGAAGTAAAGAATTTGAACTTATCTATGGTGAAGTAAAAAGTGGCTTGCGGGAATTGCTTAACCTGCCTGTTGGTTTTCATATATTCTTTACAGGATCTGCTACTGAAATTTGGGAAAGGTCTATTCAGAATTTAGTTGAAAAAGAATCTTCTCATTTTGTGAACGGTGCTTTCTCCAAACGATATTATGAAATTGCAGGGCAACTAGGAAAGATTACATTCAAAGTTGAATCGCCCATCGGTTTTGGATTTATTGAGAACCCTGCATTACCAGACCAAACCGAACTTATCGCACTTACGCACAATGAAACAAGTACAGGTGTTTCATTATCTCCAGCATTCATAAATAGTTTTAAGAGCAAACATCCTGATGCTCTTATCATAGTGGATGCTGTTTCATCCCTACCCTACCCCAATTTTGATTTTGATAAAATAGATTCTGTTTTCTTTTCCGTTCAGAAGGGCTTTGGGCTTCCAGCGGGACTGGGGGTCTGGATTGTAAATGAAAGATGCCTGGCCAAGGCCGACAAAATTTCTAAAGCTGGAGGATCAATAGGCACCTATCATAGCTTGCCCTCGTTATTATCAAATGAAAAGAAGAACCAAACTCCTGAAACACCTAATGTCCTGGGCATCTATCTGCTTAGTAAAGTAATTCAGGATTTTAACAGACGTGGTATTCAGATCATCCGAAAGGAAACAGAATACAAGGCCGCTATTCTTTATCACGCATTGGAAGCACATGGACTGGCCAAACCTTTTGTAAAAAATAAATTGAATCGCTCTCAAACGGTTATCGTTGCTGAGTGCGGGATCAACACGGAAAGACTTGCAAAGCATTTAGCAAAGTATGGCCTTTTTGCCGGAGATGGATACGGAGAAAACAAAAAGAGCCAATTACGTTTTGCTAACTTCCCTACTCATTCCAAGGAACAATTTGAATTATTGGTTGACTCTTTAAATTCATTCTCCTAAGCCTGCTATTCAAATGCATCAATGAAATTTTAATCGCGTTAAACTTTTCGCTATCTTATCAGTCTAACCCTCAGCTTCGAAACCTTACCTATTGGATGACAAAGAACTTTTGCTAAAACTTCGTAATCCGGAAACACGGAATTATGGGTTCAATATGTTGGTGAGAGCCTATCAGCAAAAGGTTTATTGGCTGGTGCGTAAAATGGTGATTGACCATGATGATGCCGATGACCTTACGCAAGAGGTATTCATTAAAATCCATAAGGCTATCGATAATTTCAGGGAAGACTCGCAACTTTACACCTGGATATACCGGATTGCCACCAATGAGTGCTTGACCTTTCTCAATAAAAAGAAAAGATGGTTCTTTTTGCCTCTGGAAGATGTGAGCAAAGAGCTAAGCGCTAAAATTGATTCTGCACCCTACCTCACGGGTGACGACATCCAAAAAAAACTGCAAAAGGCATTGTTGACACTGCCTGACAAGCAGCGGCTGGTTTTCAACATGAAGTATTATGATGACCTTCCGTATGAGGATATTTCACAGATAACAAAGACCAGCGTGGGGGCATTGAAAGCCAGTTACCACCACGCGGTGAAGAAAATTGAAAATTATTTAACAATTGATTAAACTTCTAATGACTTTATAAGTCAAATCAAAAATGAAAAAGCTGGAAGACATACCGAAAAAAAACATTTTTGAGGTTCCCGATGGGTACTTTGACCGCTTGCCTGGAGTTATTCAATCCAGAATTGCTGAAAATAATCCTGTTCGCGAAAGGACTTCCTATTTCGCCTTGTCTTTTCGCTATGTTTTGCCTGTCATCTTAGTGATAGCTGCCTCTATTTTTGTATACCAGAATTATTTCAATACCCAGCCAACAGATACGGAATCTCTGCTGGCCTCGGTAAGCAGTCAGGATCTTGTCGAGTACCTTGATGATGATGATGTATCGATGGAGGAAATTTTGGAGGATGTACATGCAGGAGAGATAAACCCGGACGAATTAAATACAATGGAGTTGGATTTTAGTGAAACGGACTTGTTGAATTTATCAGATGAATTTGAAAACGATCAACTATAATCCCAATGAGGATTGGGGAAAAATAAATAATTGAAAAACAAGTAATTGCCATGAAACACATAAAAAAAATATGCATTGTCATCTTCCTTCTGCTGCCCGCTTTAGGGTTCGCCCAAGAAGAGCAGGAAGTTGTTCCCGATCCCAATGCCCGCAAAAAGATTGAAGCAGCCCGCATTGCGTTGATCTCGGAAAGAATGGGATTGACCGTTGAGCAAGCTGAAAAATTCTGGCCTGTCTATCATGAATTTTCAGGTAAGCAAGGTGAACTTCGCAAACAACTAAAGGAGGCTCGCAAGCAAATAGATCCTAGTAATCCGGATCCTAAAAAGGAGCAGGAACTTGTGAATTTTGGATTCCAGCTTAAGCAAAAGGGACTTGATCTTGAAAAGGATTATTCAGGCCGCATGCTCACTATTATTTCTGCGCAACAAATATTAAATCTCAGAGGCGCAGAAAGGGAATTCAACAGACTGATCCTTAACCAACTTCAGCAGCGTAGGGTTATGCAACAACGAAAGGAGAACTTTAGGGATAAAAACCAACAGCTAAGACAGAAACGTAACTAAACGAGATCAAGCAATTTTTTGAAGTCTGGGATTATTTGTTTTGGCTTTATTACCTGCTGTTTCTATGGCTATAGTCAGCAGCAAGCAACTTCTTTGCCCAAACAGAATGATAAACGATCAGCATCTGAAGTACTCAATGAGGTGGACTCTTTGCTTACCCTTCAGGATTCCATTTTTATCTTTAATTTGATTGATAGCATATTATCGGCCGAGCCTGAGATAAAAGAAACTTCGCAGATGGCACTGCGGCTGGCATACAACAGCAACATAGCTTCCACAGGCAGAACAATTGGTATTGATAAATTTGGCTTGTCCGCGGGTGCCTCTTATTTCCATAAGACAGGTTTTTATGCCGATGTCTCCGGGTATTGGAGTAATGAGTACGACCCTGATTATTATCTCACCATTGCCTCTGCAGGCTATATGGCATCGCCTACTAAAAGATGGTCATTGCTAGCAGAGTACAACAGATTCCTTTATACAGATACTGGACCTGATATAGTGATCCCTTATACAAACAACATTGGCATAACTAACTTTTTTAATTTTAGGCCCATCATTTTTCGGCTGGACTACTACTTCTACTTTGGCGAAAAGAATGCGCACAGGATCATGCCAGGCCTTGGCTTGAACCTTGAAAAGAGAAATTGGCATGGTATTGACCGAATTCTATTTTATCCTTCTGCAAATATTTTATTCGGTACTGAGGTCATCACGGAATATTTTCCTTACACTCAAACACGCCTTGGTATACTCTATAGGGTACGGAATGGATTGCCTCTCTATTACACTGCTGATAGGACATTATTCGGTGATATGAACTACTCCTTCTCCGCACCTCTCAGCGTGACATTGAATAATTGGAATTTCCTTATCAGTTATACCTATAACATTCCCAAAGCGTTACCCGGTGAAGAACTGGGTCTCACAAAAAGCGGCTACTTATCCGCAACTATAACACGCTATATAGGATTTAAATAGTTCCAAATTCAATATCAAGATTCAAAAGTGGAAGCTGGTCAAATTTTCACATTGAATTTTATCGAATGCTTTTGTTTAGCGTCAACTTTTAATACTTTTCCGGACTAATCCTTCGCTAATGAAAACCAACTTCATTTTACTGCTCCTCTCTTGCGCATTCATTACTTCTTATGGACAAGATTATCGCTGGCAACAGCGGGTTGAGTATTCAATGAATGTTCGGCTTGATGTAAGCACACACAAGGTAACAGGGGATCAAAAATTGGTTTATTATAATAACTCACCTGATACTCTTTTAAAAGTTTATTACCATCTATACTTCAATGCATTTCAACCTGGTAGTATGATGGATGCACGCTCGCGAAACCTTCCTGATCCTGACAAAAGAGTAATGGATAGAATTTCCAAACTAAAGGAGAATGAAATCGGATATCAACATGTATTTTCACTGAAGCAAGATGGAAAAGATGTCTCATACCACATTGAAGGTACGGTAATGGAAGTAACATTGACCAAGCCAATGCTTCCCAAAACAAAGGCAGTCTTTGAAATGAAATTTGAGTCGCAGGTGCCATCGCAGATACGCAGGTCGGGCAGAAATAACCGCGAAGGAATTGCATACTCGATGACGCAATGGTATCCTAAGATGGCGGAATATGATTTTCAGGGCTGGCATGCCTATCAATATGTAGCCCGTGAATTTCATAGTCCATGGGGAGACTTTGATGTGAACATTACTATTGATCCCACTTTTATAATTGCTGGAACTGGCAAGCTTCAAAACCCGGATAAAATTGGATATGGCTATCAGAAAGATGGTGCGACTTTTAAAAGGCCTGATGGCGAGCTTACCTGGCATTTTACTGCAAAGGATGTAATTGATTTTGCCTGGACGGCCGATCCCGATTACACTCATGACAAGGCTCAGGTGCCGAATGGGCCGGAGCTGCACTTCTTTTATCAAAAAAATGAAAAGACATCCGATAACTGGAAGA
>JANOLM010000091.1:0-2887 GCA_031419815.1 Bacteroidia bacterium | reverse complement strand
TTGATACTTGGCAATCGATGCTGTTTATCGCCTGGATTGATGCGTTCCGGGGAGTAACCGCAAAAAAAATCTACATTAAATTTTAAGCCACTCACTTTTTCCAGCACGGGGACACAGATCTCTTCCGTACATCCTGGATAAACAGTGGATTCATAAATCACAATGGCTCCTCGTTTCAAAACGCTGCCAACTGTTTTACTGGCGCTAATCAGTGGTGATAAATCCGGCTTCTTAAATTCATCGACAGGTGTTGGAACAGTGACAATAAAATACGTCACACCTTCCAAATCCTGAATTTCGGTTGAAAAAATAAGTTTTGAAGCACGTCTTAATTCCTCCGATTCTACTTCCAGAGTACGATCATATCCCTTTTTAAGCTCTTCAATTCTTTCTTTGTTGATGTCAAAGCCTATCACATTGAATACTTTCCCGAACTCGACCGCCAAGGGAAGGCCAACATATCCAAGTCCTATTACGCCAATCTTATCCATTTATAACTTGACTTTATAATAATCCATATACCAATCAATAAACTTACCAACACCAACTTCAATTGGAGTAGAAGGCTTGAAATCAATTTCTTTCATTAGATCATCCACATCAGCAAGCGCTTCAGGCACATCACCTTCTTGCATCGGCAAAAAATTCTTAATGGCCTTGCGTCCTAATCTATTCTCAATAATCTCAATGAATCTAATCAATTCTACTGTACTGCTGTTTCCTACATTATAGATTTTATAGGGCGCGAAGCTAGATGATGGATCTGGATGTAGTCCATTCCACTCCCTATTAGGAGTTGCAATTTTAGGGATAAGACGTGCTACACTCTCAACTAAGTCATCTACATACGTAAAGTCTCTTCTCATTTTCCCGTGATTAAAAACATTGATGGGTTCACCTGCTAAAATTGCTTTCGTAAACATAAAAAGAGCCATATCTGGCCTGCCATACGTACCGTATGCTGAAAAGAAACGCAACCCGGTAGTTGGAAGATTGTACAAAACCGAATATGTGTGAGCCATCAATTCATTTGACTTCTTTGAGGCGGCATAAAGGGAAAGCGGGTGATCGATATTATCATGTGTGGAGAATGGCATTTTTTTATTTGCCCCATACACTGAGCTTGATGAGGCGTACAACAAATGTTTTATTTTATGATGACGGCAGGCTTCCAATATATTTAGGAATCCATGAATATTACTCTCAAGGTAGGCGTGAGGGTTAGTGATGGAGTAACGAACTCCTGCCTGAGCAGCAAGATTCACCACGTAGTCGAAATTATGAGAAGCAAAAAGCTCATCAATCCCATTCTTATTAGTAAGGTCTACTTGATGAAATGTGAAATTATTATATCCATTCAACAAATCCAGTCTGGAGTTCTTTAGCCCCACATCATAATAGTCATTGAGGTTATCCATTCCAATTACATGATAGCCCATTTCACAAAGGCGCCTCGAAAGATGAAAGCCGATAAACCCTGCTGCACCAGTTACTAAAATTGGAGAATTCATTAAAAATGTAAAATTCAGGCAAAAATACCATTTTCGGGATTGAATCTTCCTTAGATTTGCAGATTCATTTTTTAAAAATATGGACGAAAATAAGCCTAAGAATCAATCCCCAGACGAAATTGATCTTTCACAAGTTTTTAAATGGATAGGAAACGGGTTTCGGAATTTTGGAAATTCAATACTTACATCCATTGCTAACCTGCGACAGCTCTTTTTTGATAACAAAATTTTCTTCGTAGCAATCATCACAATTGGTATCGTTCTAGGGGCGGTTTATTCTGTGCTGCTTTCTAAAAAATATTATAAATCATCTATGATCTTGAGTTGCGATTACCTCAACCGGAGAATTGTAGAAAGTACAATTGAAAAACTAAACCTGCTATGCGGTGAAGCTGAACGAGAAGGGCTCGCAAAAGAATTGAATATCCCAGCGGCAACTGCTAAAAACATTCTCAAATTCGAATCAAAACCATTCGTCTCTGAGGATGACATTGTTGAGATGGAAGTTTTAAAGGAACAGCTCAATAATGTAGCTGCCGACAAGAAAGATGTGGTCAAAAAAGTCATTGCAAAACTTGAAGTAGATAATAAGAGTGCATTTCAGATAAGCATTTTAATCACAGATTCCGATGTTGTAAACAACTTGGACAGTGCAATTGTCAATTATTTTAAGTCAAATGAATATGTTAAAAGAAGAATCGAAATCACTAGGTCTAATCTCTTGCAAAAGAAATCAAAATTAATCTTGGAGTCCGGTAGATTGGACAGCCTAAAATCAGTTCTATTCAGAAGTTTTGATAACATCGCCAGGCAATCGAAACAAGGTTCAAACAATGTTATTCTAAGCGAAAAACCTTTGACTGATCCTCTTTCTGTATTTGCCCAGGATATTTCCTTCTACGATCAAATTCAAGGTATAGATAGAGCTCTATATATACAGCCCGATTTCGAAGTAGTAGATGGATTCACCGCCTTCAAGGAACCAGAAAGTGCAAGTCTGGCGAAAGTCTTAGTGATCTCTTTTCTTGTTTCATGGCTTGCCGGGTACTTGATTTTAGGTCTCTTTAAATTTGATCGTTACCTCTCAAAAATTTCTAAAGAATCGAATTGATCAAAAGCTTATTCCAAAAAGAATTTACTCTTGAACTCAGGCGCAAGTCTGCCATCGGTGGGCTTGCGCTTTATCTTTTCAGTACGGCCTTCATCTGTTATCTCACCTTTAGCCTGCGCCAGAATTTAATAACTCCCTTGGTTTGGAGTGCACTTTTTTGGATCACAATATTATTCACTGCGGTCAACACAGTAGCCAAAAGTTTCATTGGTGAGAAAAAAGGAAAAGATATTTATTATTACTCCATCGCCAGCCCCGAATCAAT